>JAEZYO010000031.1 GCA_023419055.1 Pseudomonadota bacterium
CCCAGTTTCCCGGACAGTGGGGCAGCTTCGCCGGGGATTGCGCGGTGGTCGAGACTCCGACTCACTTTTGGATCATCGATCTCGGGACGACCAAAACGTTCGATACCAAGCTACAGCCCGTGAAGCGCGCCCTCGCCCTGGCGAAGGAACTCAAGGCTCGGGGAAAGACCGGGTCACTCATCATCACCCACTTCCACGATGACCACACGGCTGGCGGCGCCGAGCTCACTAAGCTCAACGCGCTGTTCAGCAAGCTCTACTACGGCAGCACCACCACTGACGTCGGGACGACTGCGCTAGCAGCCAGGTTCGAACGCGCATTCTCGAACGGCAAGCTCAAGAAGCTGACGGTCGCGTCGACGGTGAACAAGATCCAGGACGAAGATACCGGCAGCTGCACCATCGGAGTCTCCATCCTGACCCCGGCCCACGTGGTCAACCCGAGCGAGAACTGTATGAGCCTTGGCGTGCTCTTCACGCTGACGCCAAACGGCGCAACGCAGCCCACGTTCTCGTTCTTGAGCCTCGGCGACATGACCCCAAACGCTGCCGACGCGGTCGTCGCCAAGGTCCAGACGGTCCTGGCGGGCGGCGCGAAAGAGCAGAAACAGCAGAAGAAGAAGGGGAAGGTCGAACCGAAGACCGTCTCCCTCCTGAAGTTCCCGCACCACGGCTCGGAAAGTAACTACATCCCGTCACTCGATCACCTCGTCGGGGATACGACCCAGGTCATCATCTCGGGATACACGGGCACCGTACCGACGTCACTGCAGCGCCTCCACAAAAAGAACCCGAGCGGCATCTCCATCCTCACCACCAAGACGAGGCACGACGCATTCAAGAACAGCGCCCCCGCGTCCTACAACATCGTGACCGCAGAATGCGGCGTAGCCTTCAAAGGCACCTTCACGGGGACAGTGAAGCTGAGCGGCGCGACCGAGTACTCCTACCTCGCGAGCTGGTCTTGATGACGACTCACGGCTGCGCGCTCTTTTGAGCCACGTGCGAGACGATCACGTCGCCTTCTTCCGGTACGGCGAGCTCCGGGCGACGCATCGAGGACTCTTCCTCCGCCGCCAGCTTCTCGGCGAGCTCGGCGAGCGACGCCACGCGAAAGGAGCCGCACACTTCGCGGATCGTCTCGACGCCGAGCTGACGATAGCTCTCGGTCTGTGACTCGTCGAACGACTGATCCGCCGTGGACTGGTGTGGAAAGTCCGGGTTGGCCGCGGCGTAGCTCCTGACGTCGGGCGGCTCGGTTCCGAGCAGTATCGGCTTTACGTACACGAGGAGGCCGTCGCTCGCCTCGGTGTCCGTCGCCGAGTAGCGGATGGTCGCCACGGCGCGGCGCGCTCTTCTCTCCGTCAGCGCTTGCAGCTGCCCCGGGAGGAAGTCGATGGGCACGCCGAAGTCGATGCGGATCTTTCGCAGAGCATTGCCCAGATCGCCGAGCAACAGCTCCCTGTCGCAGCCGCCGTCCACCACGAGAACCGTGCGACAACGACGACGTACGATCTCGTAGAGCCCGAGGTTCTCGAAGTGGCCGCCGTCCGAGAGATACACGTACTGACTGCTGCTCGAGGTGGCGCCCGCCGCTTCCGAAAGGAGCGCGCGGAGCGCCGAGCGCGGACCCGCCTGTTTCCACGTGCGCTCTCCGGCAGGGCCCGGGTTTCCGAGCCAGGAACCCAGCCGCGCATTGAAGAGGGTCATGATGAAGCCGACGAGCGGCGACGAGTAGTACCCCATGTTCGGGCTGGCGGCGGCGCCCGAGATCGCCACGGCGGTGCCGAACGAAACGCCGCCCGCGTAGCTCGCCGAGTCTCGATACCCGACCTCAGCGCTCCCGCAATGCAACGGCGTCATCGTGAATGAGGCCGCCTTACGCTCGCGCCACGCCAGGCGGTTCGAGTTCACCAGATTGAGCGTGGTGTTCACGATGTGAAACGGCCGCACGCCACGAAATTCGGCGAGCTTCGCGTCGTCCTTCGCGTCGAAATCGGTGAACGGGTTCGGCCTCCGGTCGGGGTTGCTGGCGCCGAGATAGGCGCGCACCAGGCGGTCCCGATACATCCCGTGTAAGGAGAACGTGTTGACGTCGATGTAGCGCGCCATGGTCCACGCCAGGACGAGGAACGTCATCGTCAAGAGCAGCAGCACGCCGAAGCTCGTCGTGGTGAGCAGACCTTCGTGATCGACGAGGCCGAAGCGCTCGCCGTGTTGGCCCGTGTGCCGGGTGGCTTCGAGGAGCGACTGCGTCCAGGCGTCGGGCAGCCACGCGAAGCTCCCCTTGGCCTCGACGAGCACCTCCGCTAGCCGGCGCAGCCCCACCAAGAGCGCGTTGGTGAAGACGGAGAGCGCAATGGCGAGGAGGGCGATGAAGACCAGGGGCGCGGCTCTCACTACGAGCATGAACAGAATTGGCCTTTCGGCTCGAGGCTCCGCGTTCGAGTTCGGAGCTTTGCCCACGGGGATCCTGCTCAAGAGCGCGCTCACCATCCCGCCCAGGCCCACGACGCCGGCGCCCCACGTGCGCCAGGCCAGCGCGACGGTGGGCAGCACCAGGACGACGCCGGTGAGGCCCGCCCAGGCGACGCACGCCAGGAGCACCCCGGCGGATGAACGCGATAGCCACTCTCGATCGTCGTCCTTGAGGACGCTGCTCGACAACCCGGTGAAGATCATCGTGCCCAAGCTGAACCCGAGGAGGATGGCGGGGGGCCCGACCGTCACGTAGACGGGCCAGGAGACTACCGGCAAGACGAAGTTCACGATCGTCCACGTGGCGACACCCGTTCCCGCGGCCATCGCCACGACCGCCACGGGAAGTGGCCCCCTGAACGGCGACAGCCGCTGCGCGAAGCGCTCGCGATGAAACGACAAGAAGAGGAGCCACGCGGCGACGCACGGGATCGTCGTCCAGAGAACGACGTGCCCGAAACCGGAGCGAGCCACGTCGCGGTCGCCCAGGTAGTAGAGCGAGTCGAACGCCAGAAACGCGAGCACCGCTCCGATAGAAGGGCACAGGACGTAAAGGGTGTAGTCGCGCCGGGTGTGCTGGCGACCGCCCACGCCGGGCAAGTAGCGCAGCGTATTGAAGAGGCCCATCGCGAACAGGACGAGGCTCAGCAACGGAACCGCGATCGACACGAACCACGAGTGGCTGATGGCGTTGAGCTCGGGCGCCGCATACACGTCGGGCAACGCGTCGAGCAGCGAATGCTCCGGCGTGAGCGCGAGCCGACCGAGGACACGCTCCGACAACGTCAAGAGCGCGAGGTAGAGGCGTGGCAGCATCAGCACCGCGAGCAGCAGCGGAATGAGCACCAGCCAATTGAGGATGACGTTGCGCAAGGCCCCCGCGAGCAGCGTCCACAAGTCCGTGGACAGGGCGCCCGCGGACGGAGACAAGTAGCTGCCGTAGTCGCGAAGGTGCTGGATTGGGTCACGACTCGACTCGTTCGACGAAGGCGAGCTCGAGGCGAGGCGCTCCGTCACCTGGTCCGCGCCCGCGCGCTTGATCCACGCCGTCAAGAAGCTGCCGATGAAGCCGCCGCCAGAGACGGTCGAAAGGTAGTCGAGCTCTCGCATCAGCCCGCGTTCGGCGAGCCCCTGAATCACTCCCCAGCCGAAGGTCGCGCTGCGAACACCGCCACCCGAAATGCAGAGCGCGCTGAGCGGCTCCTCCTCACCCTCACGACGAAGCGCGTCACGCTCTTCCGCCATCACTTCGGCGATGCAGAGCGCCTTCATGGTGACACCTTCGCCTCACCCTCGACGCCGGGCTCGAGCACCCGAATCACCACGCGGCGGTTCCGGCGCATCCCGCTCGCGCTGGTGCTCGAAGCCGCCGGCGAAGTCGCGCCGTAGCTCTTCGTGACGAGCCGGTCCGGCGCGACGCTGTGGCGTATCAACGCGCTCTTCACGGCCTCGGCGCGGCGCGCGGCGAGCCGATCGTTGCTCTCGACGGTGCCGTGAATGTCGGCGTAGCCGGCAATCTCCACGCGAGCGATCTCGGGGTGCAGGATCAGGTAATCGGCGATCGCGTGAAGAGCCTGCTCCGCTCTCGGGCCGACGTGAGCCGACCCCGTATCGAAGAGGATCTCGCTGGAGGCGGGGGCACTTTCGTGGCTCGTCAGAACGGCGTGCGCCGTCGGTTGCTCCGCCAGCGGCACCTCCGCACAGCACCTTGGGTCTAGCGGGGCCCTCTGCAGCTGAAGGCGCTCGGAACGCTGAATCAGCGTGTCCGCGGAGACCGGAGGGTGGTCCGACGATTTCGCCCCGCAGGCAGCCGAGAAGAGCGCAGCGAGCACCGCCCCCTGTCGCTCGCGCGTTCGTCGCTGCCGTTGCACGATCTTGCCCTTCATGAAATTCGGCTCCCCTCCGCAGCTCGCTCGCACCGAGACACCTCTACTCGGTGTACCAGCGCCTCAGCGCTTCGATGACCTGGATGCGTGCCTTCGGATCCGTGCGCGCGTAGCGCCCGATGATGCTCAGAGCGTCGCGATAGACTCGAGGGGACATGTCCCGAACGTCGTCGGCGCTCGCTTCCATGGTGGTGCTGATGCGCTTGGGATCGAACACGACGGGAACCGGAGCACCGAAGGCACCCTGCTCCCACGCGTAGTCGTCGATCGCGTGCTGGAGCTGGAACGGCAGGCCCGTCGCTTTCGTCCCGATCTGCAGCAGGCCCGTCGGGAAGCGCCTGTTCCGCCCGCCCCGCTCGCGATCGATCGGCACGAAGTTGGTCGAGATGCTTTCGAGCGGGCCGAAGAAGCCAGGAAACCCCACGTTTTGGGCTGCACCGCCGTCCCACACCAGACGCCCATTGACCATGTAGGGGGTGAAAAGTAGCGGGTGTGCGGTTGCCCCCATGACCGCGTCGAGGATGGGTACGCGCGGCATGGTGAACGGGTCGACGCGAATCAGCCGGCTCGTCAGCGAGTCGGTTACCGGAAAGGACAAGAGGCCCAGGGGCGACTCGGGTTCGCTGAACACTGCGGCGGCAAGCTCGCCCAACTTCGGATTGTACGCGTCGGCGAAGAGCCCAGAAAACCCACCCCTACGAATCTGGGAGCCCACGATTTCGCGCACCAGCGAGTGAAGCCGAGCCCGATCCGACAGGCGGCCCCCCTGCTTCCAGAGCGCAATCCCCGTATGCGCAGCGCTTCCGATGAGATGTGCCAGGCCCGCTCCCCCTCCGTCGGGCCCATCGTCGATCGGGACAGCCAGGTCCTCATCTCTCCACTTCTCCCAATGCGGCATGTTCAAGACGTTCGTGAATTCCCCCATGGCGAACATCATCTCTTCATGCGTCATGCCGAGTGCTGCAAGCAGCGACGGGATCGTGCCGACGGACGACCCCGTGTAACTGACAGGGTGGATCCCGCGCTCGTCCAACGCCTGCTTCACTGGCAAAAGGAGCGGCCCCTTGGCGCCGCCCCCTGCGTTCCGGACCTCCCAGATGTGCTGGGTGGGCCCCACCTCGACCCGAGGAACTTCGATACCCAAGAACTCGAAGAACTGCTGCGCCCCTTCGAGGTCCTCGCCTCGCTCGATCTTGTCGAGCCACTTCCGAGCCTGGGCGCGATGCCAGGGCATCAAGAGCGTCGACTTCGGCACCTCCGCCCGAATCACTCGAGTGTGCGCGTGGCGGCTTGCGCTGCTCGAGCTCGCTCGCACGTGCCGGAGGATGCTGGGCCGCACTCGAGAAGTTGCTCGGGTCATGGGTTGTACGACCGGCGCCGCCTGTTCCTTGCGTTGCACGAGCTCGGCCGCGTGCGGGCGTACGTTTGCCGTTCGTCCCACCTTCGCGGCATGCGGTGGATGCTTCGCCGTCTTCGTGAAGTCGACTCCCTTGGTTGTTCGTGTGCTCATCAGGGCTCCAGCGTCGTCGCCACGGTCGAACCGCAGCCTTGGGCGACACACTCTCCACTTTCACCGACGAAGCAGAGCCTTCCGTCGTCGAGGCGAAGCTTTGCGAAGGCCGGCACCTTCTCGGGCAGCAGCACGCGCCAGGCGCCGCACATCGGGCGCTCGAACATGGCGTAGACCGCCACCCGCTTCTTCGCCGGGGGCGACTTCAGCGCGAAGGAGAGCGGTACACCCGGCAATGCCACGGCCATGTCGACCACCGACTCGTCAGGGTGCACGACCTGAGCGGCCACCTCGTCGTACGACTCCGTCTGAAAGTCCGACTCCTGCACGGTCCTGACGAGCACGTAGACAGAACGCTCGTCGTTGACGTTGGAAGCAGCGTCCACACGCAAGCGAACCACCGGATCGGACGCTCCACAGCTCGCCAGCACCGTCAGGATCAGCGGGCAGAGGGCAGCGCCGAGAGAGCGAGGCGTCATGTGCCGTCCCCCGGTGACTCGAGCACGCAGAATCGACCTTGATTGACCGGTGGCACGATCACCTCCCACGGGTTCGAAAGCAGCTCGAAGGCCACGTCATGTTCGACCGATTTGTCGAGGGACCAACGCACGACCTTGTGGGACAAGCTGCCGCGCCGCAAGAGCCGGAAGAAGCGCCATGCTGCGCCCGGAGCCTCCGCGCTGAGTGCCCGCCGTGACGTGCCGTCCACGGACGTGAACTCGAGCGCCAGCGCGCTCGGGCTCGCGGTCCACCACTCGACGGGCAGCTCCTTCCACGTCGTGGCTTGATTGAAGGCTGCCACCGTCGTCGAGCCGGAGCGCAGCACCGCGAGAGTGGGCGCGTCCGCCGCACCAGCCCCGATCTTGGCGAGTGGAACCGGGCGCACCATGAGCGGTATGGCCCGCGGCGCGCCGCTGTCGTTCCACAAGAAGGGAGCCAGCGCGGCAGCCCAACGCCCGAGGTCGAGCGCTTCGCGCGAGAGCGCGAGGGCGCGGTATCCAGCTACCTTCCGCGGCTGCCATTGACCTCGCTGGTCGCGCACCGAGAGCGGCGCGTAGATGTCCTGGAACAGCGTCGAGAAGGACCCCTTGGGCCCGAGGACTGCTTGCACCTCGGCCGGTGCGGCGTCGGCGCGCGCGCTCGGGTCGAAGGGAAACTGGGCGAAGAGCGGATCGACGAGCGGACGCATCTCGCTCGCGTACGCGGTCGCCACGGTGCGCTCGACCGACTGAAGCGCCTGTTCGTACACCGCCCGCACGGGCTGTCGAAAGGGCTCACGCAGGCCTTCGTCGAGCACGTTGCTCTTCGTCAACCAGTCTTCGACTTCTTGCAGGGGACCGGGCTTGGCCGGATCGAGCAGGGCCACGCCGAGCTTGCCGATCGGCGGCAGGCGGTCCGCGATGGCGCCAGTGCGAGGTTCCGCTCCGATCAGGGGATCGGCAGCGAGCGCGGGCAAGACCTTCACGAGGACGGCGTTGTACGGCTGGAGATTGGGGTAAGCGCCCTTGTCCTCCGTCATGAGCGCCGTGATGGGCGTGAGCGAGGCGACCGCGCGACGAATGGCGGCAAGCTCCACGTTCTCGCCGACGTCGATGGCCGCGCTGGCAGCGATGTTCGCCCAGAACTCCGCGAACCACGAAGAGCCGGCGACCAGGTCCGCGACGTAGCTCCTGAGCACGCCGACGTCCGTCGCATCGAAGCGAAAGCTCTTGAGGTAGGCGAACAGCGCGTCGGCGAGCCCTCCGGCGTACGCGTCGAGCTCACGCTGGATGAAGGACTTCAGCGCGGCGCGCTGCGCGCTCGACACCCGCGCCGCGTCGAGCTTCTCGTCGAGCACGGAGAGCGGGTCGCGAATCTCGGCCTTGAAAGCGGCCGGCGTGAACAGTCCCGCGATGGACGCGCTTGGCCCGCGCCCGAGCACTGGGCTCGGGGGCACGTCCGGATAAGCGCTCGGCTCGACGAAGAAGAGCGAGCGCGGTTTGGCGGACAAGTCGTCGAGCAGAGCGCGTACGTAGAAGGTCGAGCGGCTCTCCGAGAGGATCCTCGCCCACACTTCGGGGCGGTATTCGCGCGTCTTACCGTCGAGCTCGAGCTTCGCCGCGGCTGGCGCGCCCCCCGGCGACTGCGCCGCGCTCGTCTCGAGGTCGGCCAGCGCCTGACGCAAACTCTTTCCCGCCGCAGCCGGGACAGCCACCTCACCCGTCTTCACCAAAGCGAGGACCGCCTGAACCGCGTTCTTCTGCGACACGACCCAAGGCGGCGCCTGCAGCTCGGCTCCGTTCTTGCCACCGAGCAAGACTTCCACCTCTGCTTTGCCTCGCTCGAGCTCGAGCAGCTGAATCAGCCATCTGAGCTCGGGCTCCTGCACGGCCCAGCGCATGGCCGCACCGAGCCGCTCGGCTCGACCCCTGAGCTCCGTCAACTCTTCCGGCCGCTCGAGCCTGCCGCGGGCGATGATCACGTCGAGTCGGTCGAAGAAGGACCGCCACTCCTCGAGGTCGATGTCGTCCTCGGCAAGCTCCGCCGCGCGCGGGTTTCCGGAGTAGGCGCGCTTGCTGTAGTCGACGTAACGCTCGACGCTGCCGAGCGGCATGCCGAGCGTGGTCGCCCAACGTTGCGAGTCCGAGCGGACCGCTCGCCCGAGCGGCCCCTCACGCGTGGCGTAGAGCAAGGAGGCGGCATACACGCGCGTCGCGCGCTCCGGCGCCATGCTGAGCGGCTCGAGATGCAAGCTCCGGATCTGACGGAGAAAGCCGTCCACGATTTCGTTTTTCGCTCGCGGGAAGGCGAAGCGCAGGGGCGGATAGAGCGGCCCGAGCGTCGCGTCCACGGCGGAGGCCGCCTGAACTTCTGGATCTGCCGTCATCACGTTCGACAGCTTGCGCGAGGTCCCCTGGGAGCGCGTGGCGGCGGCGCCGAGCGTGCTGACGGCGGACTCCGCGCGCCGCACGCTGCTTCGATGCCAGCCGTAGATGGCGATGATGATCCCCCACGCTGCAACCGTGAGCGCCGCGGAGCGGAGCCATCGGCGCCGCTCGAGGACCCGCCGGTCGTCGTCGAAACGCGCCTGATCCGGCGCGAAAGGATCGCCCAACAACGAGGTGCTGCCGTCGTCGGGCAACGCCGCGAGCGTGACCAGGGTCGGCGCGCCAGACGGGCGCCCACGAGAGATGCCGCGCAGAACGGAGTCCACATAGCGAGCGAGCTCCGGGCCGCTCTTCTCCGGGAACTGCGCGACCCGCCTGAACTCGGACGCGGGGAGAGCCGCGAGCGCCGCGTAGTAGCAGTCCCGAAACTTGTCACCCCAAACCGCCCGCAGATCTGCGGCGCCGTTGACCGAAATCGGCGATTGCGTATCCGAGCCCGCGTGACGGGCGGCCGAGACGAGCTCCGCGAAGCCTTCGGTGGACTCGTCGAGGCGAGTCACGCAGACCGAGCAACGAGGCGGGCTGCCTCCGCGCAAATCGGTCAACAGATCGAGGATGCGCCGCACCCGATGCGCATGACGGTCCGGTGAACCGGACGCGGGACCCACGAACACGACGAGCGCGATCTCGAGCGCCATCGTGTGCCAGAGATCGTGCAGTTGGACGAGACCGTCCGACCCTTCAGCCTCGAACAGCTCGCCGGCGACTTCTTGGACGACGATCGGGCCGGGCGCAAAGGCAGAAACTCTGAAGTCGTCACGCGCGGTCACGGCGCCGCCCGCGAAGCCGGTGCGCGCCCCGAACACGCTCTGGATCAGCCGAGACTTGCCCGAACCGCGTTCGCCGAGGACGACCACGACCGGCAAGGATCGCGCGCCCGCCGGCAGCTTACTCAGGATCTCGCGCCATCCGCCCGAAGGGGACCGCGCCTTCGCGACGGGCGAGCCCTGGTGTCGCGCGCGACGGCCGAGCAGGAAGGCTGCGACCAGGAGCGCGCACACGACCACGAAGCAGAGCGCGACGAGCAACCACGTGAAGCGGGTCACGGAGGTTCCCGCTCCTTCTCCGCGTCTTCATGTACGGCGCGACCGGCGAGCAAGACCGCATCGAGGATGTCCTCGACCAGGTCGAGCTTGAGCAGGATCTCTGCCCGCGCCTCCGGGGTCAGCTCGCCCGTCACCGCCGCTCGCGCAGGCGCGAGGATCCTACCGAGCGCGTCGGCAGCAGGTTGCGGGACAGAGTTCCGGATCTCTGCTTCGAAGCGCTCCATCGAGGACGCGACGCTCGCGACTTCGCCTTCCGCTGTGGGATTCACCGGAGCGGCGTCGGACAGAGCGGGCGTGGGCGACACGGGCGCTTGCTCTCGCGCGTCGGCGACACTCGCCGCCCCGCGCCAGCGCGCGAGCAGGAGAGCTCGATTGCGGCTGATCTCGTCGCCGTGCATTTGCCGACGAGCCATCATTGCAAATAGGCCCAAAGCGAAACAAGAAAATGCCCAACGACGATCGCCACGACAGCGAAGGCGAGATGAGTCCGCACGCGGCGCTGGGTGCCCCAGCTCCACACACGCACTTCGTCGCGTCGCACGCCGGACGGGAGCCGTTCCGCGAGCAGGTGAACCCAGCGATCCACCGCTTCATCGGGTTCGTCCGCCAGGCGACCGCGGAAGTTCGCCTTGAGGCAGAAGAGGTACGCAGCGATGACGGTGATGCGCGGTGTCGCCTCCGACAGGTGCTCCGAGGCAAGCTCGTAGAACACGTCGCCGCCCTCGGCGCGTCGCTCGGGGAACAGGTCACGCTGCAGCTGCTGCCAGCTGTCACCTCCTGGCTCCGTGGCGACCGCGAGGGCATGCTCGACTTGCTCGTCCACGAAGAACACGAACGGGACGAGCGCGTCCACGGCGTCCCGCTCCTCGGAGATGGCGAGTAGCGCTTCGAGCAGCCGGTCGAGGCGACGCCGGAGCTCGCCCCGGAGCGTCACCAGGTCGGGTCCGCGCGGCGACATGCCCGAGAACGCCGCGTCGATCGCCGAGCGCACGTCGGCGTGCGCGGCGACCATCTCCGAGAGAAAGCGCACTTCGAGCTCCGCGGGCGAGCGCTCTCGGAGCGGCGGCCGTGGCGTCAGGTGACGCTCGCGCGGCTTCACCCGCGATACCCCGGAGTGGAGCTCGTCCGCCGGAGAGCGCCGCGGAGTCGCGTTCACGCGCTCTCCTTCAAGAGCGCACGACCGGGCATCTGGCGCCTCGTCACGACTTCGACGTCGACCGCGTCCTCGGTCCAGGCGTCGAGCAGCCTGGCTGCCTCACGCGCTACCCGGCGGAGGAGCGGCTCCTCTTCCACGCTCCGGGAGCGCAACGCAAGCTTGTAGAGTCGGCGAATCCCCCCGGCGCGTTGCTCGGGGTCGGAGGCCTGCGAGGACTCGAGCTCGTCGATCGATGACGGGATCCCACGGTAGCAGCTGTCTCCGTCCGCCCCCAAGAGCTCGAGCATCCCGATCAGATCTCGGCGGCGAAGCACCGGACGCACCTTCAGGGACAGGACGTCCAAACAGCGCGCCGGATCACGAGCGAGCGGGCTCGGGTGAGCGGGATGAAGGGCGCCCAGCGTTCGAAACGTGACGCCGGGGAGGCGGCGCGTCCGCGGGACGAGCGCGATGCGGCCTGCGGGGGCGGACCAGAGGCGGGGTTGCGACCACCACGCGTCGACCTGCACCCGACACGGGTTCTCGAACGCATCCGCGATATCGAGCCTCACCGCGTCCTCGTCAGCCGCTCCGGCGGGCTCGAACTCGAACGAGTCGCCCTGCCGGGCGAGCGCGCTCGGGGCGATCGGGGTCAAGCCTTGCCCACTCGAACGATAAACCCCGCGGAGCTCCTGCAGCTCGACGCCGTCCAGCATCGCCTCGCCGCTGCGCACGGGGTACGAGGCGCGGGTTCCGTCGCATTCGATCGGCTGGGCAAAGTCGAGCCAGCGATTGACGCAAGGCACGACGCCGAGCTGAAAAGTGTCTGAAGTGACGCCGAACTCCTCGGGGAACGCCTCCTCGAGCTCGAGGCGAATGGAGAGATCGCTCCACCCACCCGGAACCGCGGGCACGCTCACGCGCAGGAATAACTCCTGCTCGGGGAGTTGGAAGAAGGACCGAATCGCCGAAAAAGGCCCGAAGTCACCCGCCTCGTCCTCCGGCCCGAACTGATCGCTCGCTCGAACCCCGAACTCGACGCGACAGGGTAGCTCGCCCACCTCGGCCGATTCGACGCGAGCCTGAACGAAATGGCGCTCGAGCGCGTCGTAGAGCGCGAGCGAGGCGCGGTAGTCGTCCAGCCTGCGCACGTAGAAGGAGAGCGTCGTGGCCTTCGAGAGAGGACGCAGCGCCGCGACCTTGATGACGATGTCCACGTGACGAGGCCCGCGCGTCAAGACGACCGCCCTGGTCTCGGCGGGGAGCACGGTGAGCGGGCGCTCGGTGCAGAAAACACCGACTCTGCCGTCCTTGGTGGTCGCTTGCAGAGGCAGCCCGGTCGGTAGCTGCAACGGCTCGATCAGTTGATCGCCGGGCATCGCCTGCACCATCACCGCCGCGGGCGTCGGGACGAGGAGCTCGTCGAGCGTTCCGGCCGCCAACCGACGTACCGCCGCCTCGACGGCCCCGACGGCTCCCGAGCGGGTCCGCGCAGAAAAGAAGGCCATCGCTTCGAGCAGTCGCCTCACGTCGGGATCGTCGCGGCCCGAGTCGAGCGCGAAGGCTCCCTCACGCTCGGCCGCAAAGGCGTCGAGGAGCGAGAGCTCGGTCAGGAAGAGTGTCGATAGCCTATCCAGCGAAACGTCCACGCTGCACCTCAGCCGATGATGACCTGGCTCCCCCCGACGTTGGTCAATTGCCCTTTGAGCGTGGCCATGGCGGCGGACTCGAGCTGCAGCGCCGCGTCCGCCTTCACCGAGGCCTGGGCGCCCGAAACCTTCACTTCCGCTTTACCTTCGAGGTTCAGCGTACCCACCGTAGAAGCGCTCACCTCTTGCGGGGCGTCGAGAGCAATCGACTGATCGCTGTGCCAGGTGGAGGCGCCCTTGGACGAAAGCGCGATCGTCTGCTCCGCGGTCACCTCGAACTGCTTGCAGGTGATGGCGATCTTCTCGGCGCTCTGCGTGAACTTGCTCGTCCCGCCCGGGCCCGCCACCTGAATCTCGATGGTGACTCCGTTCATCTTGACGGTCTGCGTCGTCGACGCGTCCGCGTTCTCGACGGTCACGGTGAGTCCCGCCGCCTTGTCGAGCTCTACGGTGCAAACGAGGGTTCCCATGATCGCTCCCGGGCGGCTCAGCCGCCTGCCTTTTCCTCTACTCGGAGGGTGAGCTTCCCCTCTTCGAGCTTGAAGAACGAAGTGTCACTCTGGTTGGTGCGAAGGATGCGAAAGACTGGCTTCTCGGCTTGGTAATCGTGGAGCACCGACGTGTTGTTCTTCGCCGTCTTGCCCAGAAACAGGTGTTGCCCCTGCCCCGCGAGCGGCACGCGAGCCTCCCCGCGCCAGTCCAGGAGCTCGCGCACTCGAGCGCGGTCGAACTCGAAGGCCATCAGCACCCGCTCGCCCTTGTAGAGCGGCAGGTAGAGCGTCCCCGCTCCGCTGTAGGGATCGTACGGCGCGCTCACGATCTGGTCCTGGAACAGGGGAATGCGAACCTGGTAGTGGTCCGCAGAGGTGTCGGCGTCCGAGTAGGTTTCATAGGTCAGCTCGTCCTCGGCGCCGACCTCGCTCACGACCTTCCCCTCGAGGAAGCCGGGGAACTGGGGCGCGGTGAACGCGGGCAAGCGGACGCGCCGCTCCTCCTTCGCCTCGAGGCGAGCATCGACCGACAGCTCGAAGCGCGTGGCTGGCTCGCCGTAGTTCGCCTCTACGCCGTCATCGAGAGCGGTCGCCGCGAGGTCGAGCTCGGTCACGCGGAACTCCGCAGGTGTCGACAGGGGCCCCTCTTCCACCGCCGACAGCTCGAACACGGTGTTCGGCATCGGAGCCTGCGTCGGGAAGCGACCGAAGGACAGGTGAAGCTCCCGCGTCGGAGCAAGCGGCCTCGACTTTTCGAGCGTGGCCCGATCCGTCACTCGGTTGGCTATCGAGGTGCGGAGCAGGACGTCGTGAAAGACCCCGCTCGCGGCATCCGGGTTCGCGAGCGTGGTCGTGTTCGCTGCCTCGGTGTACGAGTTCTTGATCTGCGGGACGTGGCGCGGCACCTCGGCGAAGCACGACCTCACGCGCGCGATGTCGCCGGAGACGAACTCGACGGCGGCCCCCTTCGCGTCCTTCGTCCCCTTGATGGCGTAGGTC
>JAEZYO010000329.1 GCA_023419055.1 Pseudomonadota bacterium
ACCGCACGCCGTCCCAGAAGAAGGCCGGGCTTACCGTGTTCGACAGCGGGGTCAGCCGTTCCATCCCATACTCGCTGCGAGGCTCCGACGTGCGCGAGATCTCGGAGTTCAACCTGACTGCGGGTGGCACGACTGACCTGTGCGAGGCCATTGATGACACCGTCGCTCAGATTCGTAGCGGTGGCACCGACGACGCGGCGGGTCACTTGATCTTGTTGAGCGACGGGCGACCGACCGTTTCCGGTTGCAACACGAGCGAGGCGGTGCGCGACGCAGCGATGCGTGCGTGCGTGCCCAGCGACGGCGGGAAGCCGGTGGCGATCTCCGCGGTAGCGTTCGGCGACGCGGACTACGCGCTAATCCAGCAGATCGCCGATGTCTGTGGCGGTGCGGCACGCCTCGTCGATGGCAGCTCCGGAGGAGGCAGCCCCGTGCCGCCTGTGGTCACCGCTGCGCCGAGCGCGCCTGCGGTCGCTCCGAGCCCGCAGCCGTTGCCGCTCAGCATCAAGGTGGCAACGTCGCGTCTCGGCTACCACGCACGAAACTACAAGGAGGCGGTGTTCGCGCAAGAGCCGCTGCCAGTGCCGTATGAACGCACCTTCGAGATCCCCCCGGGTACGCTTGAGCTCGAGGCCGTGTGGATGGGCGAGTTCCGCGAGTGGACCGAGCCCGACGTGAGTGGCGTTCGCTGCCGCTTCGACGTCAACTACGATTTCGAGCTCCTCGATCCAGCGGGCAACCCCGCGGGCTTCGACCCGGTGCCGCCAGACGTCGAGAAGGCCTATCTCACGCGCACCCGGCGCGTCAATCTGCCGTCTCCTGGCCTCTGGAAGATGCGCTTGACCGGTGGCTCACCGTGTGTGGTCGGAGGTTTGCCACCGGTGCCCGGGGTGGCCATGTTCGCGAACTACCGCAACCATGCGGTCGCCGGCCACCTCCACTTGGACAAGAAGGCCATCAAGGCGAACGAACTCGTGCGCGCCACAGCGATGCTCGAGACCGGTCCGAACACCGTAGCGGGGAACATCTCGGTCTCGGCCAAGCTGGTCAACGGCACCACGCAGATCTCCGTGCCCATGTTCGACGACGGGACGAGCGGTGGTGACGAACGCGCTGGAGACGGTCTCTATACGGCGCTCATCAACCCCACCTGCTCCGCCACCGCGCTCACTCCGGGGGCGTACCGATTCGTCGTCGAGTACACCTCCGAACGAGAACAGCGCCGTGTCTCTGGTCCTGCCGGACGACGACGTCTTGCTCGAGAAGGATCCCGCGACCGTGTCGCCGCCGGTTTCGGTCTCCTTGGTCGAGGAACAGATGTTGGTGGTCGAGGACTGCAACAGTCCGACTCCCGGGTGCGGCAACACGGTGACGAACGACCTTTGCACTGCCCGCGACGTGGTGGTGACGGGCGACGTTTCCGTCGCGCCGGGCGAGACCACACCTGGTGTGACGGTGGAAGTCGAGAATTGTCCGATCGGCTCCGAGGGTGTCACCGTGGGCGTCGGCCCCGGCGTCACGGCCAGCAACGTGAGCGCGAGCTACGACGACGTCAGCCGGCGCGGCACGGTGACTTTTGACCTCACCGCGGCGGCGGACGCGCCAGTTGGGGATCTCCCGGTGCGGGTGTTCTTCGGTCGCGAGCTGTGTGAGACGACAGGGAGCGTCATCAGCGTCTGCGAAGAGCTCCCGCTCGAGATCGAGGGCGCCACGCACACGACCTGCGGCTCGTCGGGGGCGCAGTCGGTGCTCCTCGACGTTCCCGACATCGAACGCAGCTGCATCCGTGACGCGACGATTTCGGGTGTGGTGGTCTCGAGCAACGGCGTTCCCCTGAGTCCTCCGGTCGCGATCGCCGGTAACGGTGAGGTGGCGCTGGCGGTCGGCGTGCACGTGGTCGAGTGGACCGTCGAGGACGACACTGTCTCTCAGGTAGCGCAGCAGACGATCCAGGTCTTGCCGGGGCTCGCCGCGGAGGGCCGCTTCGACGCTCGCGATCGTGCCCGTGTGCTGACGGGAACCGGAGCGTTTGCAGCGGTTGCCAATCTGGGCTCGACGAGCACCGAACTCGGCGTCCAGGCTCATCTGGGTGATGTGGTGAGCGTGGCTTCCGTTCTGCTCCGCGACGGCACGACGGTGCATGGCTCACTGACCACCGCGGGCGCCTTGACGCGGCAGAACCAGACGACCGTGACCGGGACCATTCAGGAGCAAGCCGAGCTCGCCCTCGGCAACCTGGCGAATCCCCCCGTCGACTTCCCGAGCGATATGGGTCCGGGGCTGACGCTCGAGACAGATGCCACTCAAGGGCTGCCGCCAGGCACCTACGGGCCGGTGCACGTTCAATCGCGAGCCAGCCTCGTCCTCGCAGCGGGCGACTACGTGCTCGAGTCGTTGAGCGTCGAGCCCGACGCCACGATCGTGGTGGCGAGCGGGACGCGCCTGTTCGTCCGAGACGCCCTAACCTACCGAGGCCGATTCGTCGACGACGCGGGTGTCGTGACGCCTACGTTCCTCGCCTACTACGGCACGTCGAGCGTGACGCTCGAACGCGAGTTCCGGGGCAAGCTTTTCGCCGAGTCGGCTTCGCTCGCGTTGGGCGCGGGTCAGCGGCTGAGTTTTGCCGGGCAGTTCTTTGCCAAGGACATTGAGGTGCGACCCGACGTTACGGTCACCTGCAGCACGGAACTCGGGGCGGTGCACGCCCTGGATCTTTCGACCCCGCCGCTCGGCGCGCCGCGCGAGGATTCGGATCTGGCTTCGGACAACGTGAACCAAGATGCCGCCAGCTGCTCGGTCGGGCGCCTCGCGGCGGGGAATGGCATCGCTGGCACGCTATGGATTGGAGCCCTGGCCGTCGTCGAGATGGTTCGGCGACGTCGGTGGCGCGACGCATCGAGGCGCTCGCCAGCCCAGCGTTGTGTTAAGTCGGCGGAGGCGCCGGACGTGCGTAGCGTAGCGGAAGGCAAAATACTTCTGCGTCCTGGGCGACCCCGAAGGCGTCCTCACGGTGATGGCGCAGGCCCTCGCTCGTACCTTCGCGGAGCCTGCGCAGGTTCGTCGCCGCCAAACTGTTGGTGCATGAGAAGCTGGGGGCCAGCTCTACGACGCTTGCCGGCAGCCTAGCTCCGGACCGGGGGACGGGCACGCTCCGCTGTCCCCGCGCGGCATGTTGTCGTTCGCGTCGACGCTATCGGATGCGCAGTGCCTCGGCTAGCTGGCACGAACGCTGTTTGTTGCATCGATTTCAGGTTTCAGTCATCATTGCCGTGACCATGAAGACGGGCTGAGGGACAGGCCCTTTGAAGCCCGGCCAACCTCCGCGAGAGGTGGCAACGCCTGAACCATGGAGGTCACGATGATCGTTCACAAGGAAGGCTACCGGTGGGCTGAGCCCGGCACGCGGGCTGAAGCGAGTTGCCCGATCTGCAGAGCACGCTGCGAGATCCAGCGCAACGTCTTCGGGCCAACGAACCGTGCCTCGGCCATCGCCGGCCGCAAGCGCTTGCATGACCAGATCATCTGCCCAAACGCCGGCCTGGGCTGGCACAACCAAGCGGCTGAGCTGCACCGAGAGGCGGCCACGACCCCGAGCCCTACCCTAGCGGCAATCCTGAGGAGCGATCTCGAGACGCTCGTCAGGCCACACGAAAGGACGTCGTGACTCGCCGAAGCGTCGACGTGCCTACCGGCGATCCCCGCATGGCGAAGCTCGTTCGCATCGGCGTGGGTGAGGGCTTCGCGACCTACCTGGGGACGTTCGAGGGCAAGCCGGCGTTTATCGCCGACTCCGGAACCCTTGCTGGCATGCTCGACGAGGACGACCAGATCGAGAACCCGGTCCATGTCGAGGTGTTCGACACCGTCGAGGCCAG
>JAEZYO010000114.1 GCA_023419055.1 Pseudomonadota bacterium
CGCTCGGCGTGAGCTCCGTGACGAGCGCGGCGACGCCTGGCTCGCCGCGAGTGCCCTGCGCGAGCTCCCGGCGCTCGAGCTCTTTCCCGAAGGCGGCGCCTGGGTCCGCGGGTTGTCGCGCTACGACGCGGGCGAGCTCGAGTTCTTCGAAGCCTTGCACGCCTCGCTGGTCGAGCGCGGCGGCCCGGGGCTCACGCTCGAGCTGCCGCACGCGACGCTCGGTCCGCTCGCCGGGGCGCTCGATCGCGTCGCGCGCGAGCTCGAGGCGCGCTGGTCGAGCGCGTCCGACCACCCCGCGCTCGAGTATCGCGTCGCGCGGGAGCCGCCACGCCTCGCGCTCGTGAGCGCCCACGACGACGGCAGTGAAGCGCGCGCCGTGGCGCACACCGTGCTCGCGGCGCTCGCGGAGGGCGTGCCTCTCGACCGCCTCGCGATTGCGGTGCCCGACTTCGACGAGGCCTTCCTCGAGCCGCTGCGCCAGGAGCTGAACGACGCCAAGATCCCGTTCTACGAGCCGCGCGGGCGCCCGCCCATCGCCGCCCCCTCCGCGCACACCGCGCTCGCGCTGATGGGGCTCGCCGTCGGACCGCGCCATCGTGACGTGCTGCTCGACGTGCTCCGCACCCCGGGCCTGCGCGTGGAGCGCTGGACCGAGCAAGGGATCCAGCGCCAAGAATGGGCGTCCGAGCTCGCGCAGCTCCCCATTCGCGTCGATCGCAGCGGGGCCGATCTGATCGCCGAGCTCGAAGCTCGAGTCCGCGATCGCTCGCGGCGGCCCGAAGAAGTCACGCGCTTGCGAAATGCACTGCTCGCAACCACGCGCTGCCTGGCAGAGCTCGACGCGCTGTCCGAACCGGGGTCGCGCTCGACGCTCCGCGGGCGATTTCAGGCTCTCTTCGCGGAGCTCGGGCTCGCGACGCCGAGCCCCGGAGTTCTCGCGACGGCGCTCGAACGGCGGGCACGTGACCGGCGCGAGCTCTTGCGTGCTCTCGGAGACAATGCGTCCGCCATGCGCGCGCTCGGTACCGCGCTCGAGCGGACCGCCGAAGCCGCGGCGGCGCTCGGGCTCGACGGTGAGACGGTCTCGCTCGATCGCTACCTGTCCGAGGTGGAGCTCGCGCTCAATCGGGTCGGACCGGCGCGCGGCGCCCGGCGTGGAGCGGCGCTCGCGCTGGCGCGCCCGAGCGATTTGTGCGGTCAGGAGTTCGAGCACGTCGTGCTCTGTCGTGCCACGCGCTCGCGGCTCGACAGCGCGCGGGGAGAGAGCGAGCTCCTGCTCGACGACGACCTGCTCGACGCGCTCCCGCGAGAGCGCCGCCCGACGAGCCGCGGGCTCGCCACCACCTTCGGCCTGCTGTCGGTGGCGTGGCTATTCGCGGGCTCACGCCGCGTCACGGTCACGCATGCCCTCCGCGACGGGCGCGGCCCCACGCCGCCGAGCGAGCTCACCATCGCGTTGCGAAAGCTCGTCGAGCCGCGACACGAGCCAGCTTCTCCCCTTCACCCCGAGGCTCGGCGCACCAAGCTCCGCACGAGTCCCGGTGAAGATACGCTCCGGCGCGCCCGCGTCGACGCGGAGCGCCAGGCCTATTTTCTCGACCCGACCCGCGCCTCGGGTCCGTACACCGGCAGCGCGGGCGATCTCACGGAGCTCGTCGGAGGCACTTCCACGCGCCCCATCTCGGTCACCGCGCTCGAGAACTACGCGCGCTGCCCCTTCTTCGCCTTCGCCGGTCACGTGCTCCGCGCCTTGCGCGAAGAGACCCCGAGCGACGGCATCGGGATCCGCGAGCGCGGCTCGCTGGTGCATGAAAGTCTCGCCATCGCGCACGAGGCGATCCGGCCGTACCTCGGGAGCAAGAGCCCGGACGAGCTCGAGACGCTCGCGCTCGAAGCCGCGCGAAAGTTCCTGGAGAAGCGCGGGCAGAGCCCGCTCCGGCGCGCCGGTCTCGCGGCCACGCTCTCGGACGTGGCGGCGGTCGTGCGCTGGTCGCTACACGAGGGCTCCGGCTTGTACTTCGCCGAGGCCGAGCGCGGGTTCGGAGCGCGCCAGGATTGGGCTCCCCTCGCCCTCGGCAGCTATTTCGTGAGCGGCCGCATCGACCGCATCGACCGCTCCTCCGACGGCAAGCGCCTGCGCATCATCGACTACAAGACCGGTAAGCCGCCGACTCGCCCCGAGCTCGAGCGCGAGCTTCTGCAGCCGTGGCTCTACGCCGACAAGGTCGCGGCCGAGCTCGGCGCGAGCGAAGTCGTCGCCGGCTATCTCAGCCTGCGCGACCGCTCACCGCGGCTCTTCCCCGAAGCCGACGCTCGCCCCGGCTCGGAGCTCGTCGCCGCCGCGCAAGAGCGAGCCACCCGTTCGCTCGTGACGTTCGCGTCCGGCGCGGTCCCCCCGCAGCCGAGTCAGGCGCGCCAGTGTGTGCGCTGCGACGGCCGCGACATCTGCCGCCGCCCGCTTTCGGCTCCCCTTGCCGGGGACGAGGAGGACGCGTGAGCGCCGCGGAGTACCCCGGGCTCCAGCGCAACGCCGTCGTGGCCGCGAGCGCCGGCACCGGCAAGACTCACTTTTTGACGAACGTCTACGTGGGGCGCGCGCTCGGGCTCGGCACCGGCGGGCGCCCGGTCTCGCCGGAGCGCATCGTGGCGACGACGTTCTCGCGCGCTGCAGCGCTCGAGCTCCGGGAGCGCATCGAGACGCGCCTGGTCGAGCTCGCCGAGACTGCGCCCTCTCCTTCGCTCGCTCTCGGTCGTGAGCTCTTGCCCCTCGCCGAAGCGCTCGGGCTCGACGACGCGGCGCTCCGAGAGCGCGCTCGGCAAGCGCTGACCGAGCTCCCGGGGGCGCTCATCGACACCTTGCACGGGGTCGCCACCTGGGTGCTCCGGAGGCACGCCCTCGAGCTCGAGCTGGTGCCGGATTTCGCGATCCTGGACGAGCAGCAGGCCACCGACGGGTGCCGCGCCGCGGTCGACGACGTGCTGGCCGAAGCGCTCGAGAGCGGCTCCGAAGATCGCTTCGCCGCGCTCGCGTTGATCGACGCGTGCCGCGGGCTCGAGCCCACGGAGCTCGGCGTGCGTTACTTGCTCGATCGCCTGGACGACGAAGGGCTCGACGCGGCCGATCTCTCGCACGGTAGCCTCACGAAGGCCGCCTCGGAGCTCCGCGAGGAGCTGCGCTCGGTCACGCGCGCCATCGTGCTCGACGGCGCGAGCGCGCTGTTCGAGCCCGCGCAGGCGCTGCATCGAGTCCTGGGCGATCCCACCACGCCTCTCTCCGTGCTGTCCGACGCGGTCGAGCGCCTGTTCGTGGTGCGCCTCACCGCGGCGCTCAAGCGCCTCCCCGGCGCGCTCGAGCTCGAGGGCTTTCTCGAGTCGGTGCGCGGCGACAACAAGGCCGACCGGGCTCAGCGCCTCGCGCGCTTCCTCCATTTCGCGGAAGAGCTCGAGCAGAACTCCGCGGGAGTGGGGCGTCTGCTCTCGCGAGCGCAGGCGCGCCTCTTCTCCGAGCGCGTCGCCCGCGGCGGCTTCAGCTTCGGGGACCTTCTG
>JAEZYO010000158.1 GCA_023419055.1 Pseudomonadota bacterium
CCACGAAGTTGTCGAGATCGTAGACCACGAGCTCGTAGTCGAATGCGCCATAGACGCGACAGTTCGAGGCGACGAAGCTGCCGTCGATCGACCACTCGGTGGTCAATGTCCCCACGGCCGCCGGCACCAGGATGATGTCGTCGTCATCGTCGTCGCTGCAACCTGCAGCGCCGAGCGAAAGCGCGGCCGCCAGGGTCAAATACACGATACTCGACATCGTCTTCATGGATCCTCCAACGATCTCCAGGGTTCGAACTCTCGCCTCGCGAGCTCGGCTTCAGCGCCGCTCGTAGTGGCGGGACGGAGCCGGTGCGCCGGGCGCAGGCGCAGGTTGGCGCGTGCGCCGCTGCTGAGGCGCCGATTGAGGAGCGCGGGCAGGTGGTGGCGCTTCGTAGTAGTACGGGTCACGTGACTGCGGCACCGGCTGAGCTCGTTCGTAGTAACGCGGCCGCGACTGGGGCACGGTGCCATACTCGGCGCCTCGCACGCGGCGGGGACGCTCCAGGCGGTCGTAGTCGTAGACGCGGTAGCGATAGAGCTCCCGCGGCTCTTCCCGGAACACCACCCAGCGCCCGCGTGTCTGGTAGTACCAGCGCCCGTTCACGAGGTACGCATAGCTGCCGTGATAGTAGGTCCTCGGGTAATACCGAAAGTCCGGGACTGTCTCGACGTACGTGACCGGGTAATCGTAGACGACCGCCGTTCCCGCCGGGTACGTCGTGGTCGCGGCGACCGTCGTAGATCCGGCGCAGCCCGTTGCGAACAGCGCCAATGTTGCGAGCGCTACGGCAACCGCGACGTCACGTAGTGTCTTCGCGTGTTCCATGGCTCGAAAATCTCCGTCGAGGGTTGGAGCAACGGGTGTGCCATCACGCCAATGACGTGAGGCACGGTGCAGTACGGAGCAGCAGGTGCTCCTCCGTCGCGAAATGTCTCGCGCCTCGTCGGGCTCGAGTGATCGACACGTCGCCCCTTTTTGCGTCAACGAAGGGGTCGTCGACCCTGATTCGCTAGAGACAGTGCGAGCACCAGGCTCTCATCTCTTCAGGCGAGCCACGGCCTCCGGGTGCTCGGCAAGGAACTCCGCGAGCGTTCGAGCGCGGTGGCCCGTGAGGCGCGGGACGGTCTCGCTGACCGTGCTCATCTCATCGGCAGCCATGGCGGCGTAGCTCGACACCCAGCCTTCCACTTCCCACGCAGGTGCGCCGTAACCCGCACGAGAGGCGCGCGCCTCTCCGAGTGTTTCTCGGCGATAGCTGATGGTTCGCCCGACCGCACGCGAAAGCTCCTCGGCGACGTCGTCGAGGTCCAGGGTCTCGCGTCCGGTCACGTCGTAGGTGACGCGGTCGTGCATCCTAGGCTCTTTGGTGCTGAGGATCGTGACCGCGACCTCGGCGATGTCGTCGCGGGCGACCCAGGCGGCCCTCCCCTCAGCTGCCGGGCCGCTGATGCTGTCGTCGGCGCGGACGAGGTGAGGAACCAGGTCGAGGTACAGGCACGGGCGCAGGAACGTGAACGCGACCTCCTTCGAGCGGATGTGCTGCTCGGTGCGGAAGTGATCGCGCGCGAACGTGAAGGTCGCATTTTCGGACGCGTTGAGGAACGAAAGGTACACGATGCGCTCGACGCGCGCGGAGACCGCCGCGTCGACGGCGACACGGTGCTCTTCGACACGATCGGCGGACTCCTTCGCCGAGACGAGGAACAGCGTCTTGATCCCGTCCAGCGCCGCCTTCATCGCGCGCGCGTCCGCGTACGTTGCGGAAGCGACCTCGCTGCTCGGCAACGCGGGCGCTCGTGTGGGGTCGCGGGCGACGAGCCGAAGCTCCAAGCCGCGCGCGGAGAGCATCTCGGCGACTTTGCCGCCCAGAACGCCGGTCACACCCGTGATGGCGATGCACGGTGCCATGCCGGTGCGAGGTGCAAAGACCAGACCTCGACACCGACACGAAACGTACGCCCCGCGGTCATGAATCATCGAACATTCGCACGAAGCCGGAACGCCTCTTCGAGGCATCTCGGCTCGCGGAGCGAGCACCGGTGCGCCAGAGAGAGAGGAACCCACGGGCCGAACTGTGCCGCGTGCGTAGCAGAATGAAACGATCGCGTTGCCGCGACGCCCGAAAGATCCCTGCATTAGAAATAGCGGCCGATAAATCTCACATCCGCATCTGCTGCTCGGAGCTTCCTCACATGCGCACTCTGAGCTTCGGATTTTCCCTCGTTGGTTCCCTTTGCCTGCTCGCCGCTGCCTGCACTCAGGAGACGGCTGAGCCGATCCCCGAAACGACCGGTGGCGCTAGCGGCGCTCCGACGGCGGGCGGCACCGCAGGGACGGCTGGCACCGGTTCCGGAGGAACCTTCGCTGGAGGTACCAGCGGAGCGGCGGGCACCGGAGGGACCTTCGGTGGCTCAGGAGGTGTGGGAACGGGTGGCTTCTCGGGAGCCGGCACGGGCGGCTTCGCGGTCGGTGGCACGGGCGGCGGCGGTGCAGGTGGGGTCGGCGGAGCTGGCGGGGCCTCCGCGGGGGGGACTGCGGGCGGCGGAGCCGGAGGCGGCGGTCCGACGGTGACCTTCTCGGAGGTGTCGAGCATGATCAACACCACCTGCGCCAAGGCGGGATGCCACGGCACCGGCTTCGGCGCGAAGATGCCGACGCTCACGAACACCAACCCTCAAACGCAGTACCAAAACCTGACGAACACCATGGTGCAAGAGTGCGGCAACAAGCCGCTCGTCGACCCCGGTGATCCCGCCAACAGCGCTATTTTGGCGCTGGTCCAGCAAGATTGCGGTGAGTTCATCATGCCGGCGGACTGCGACAGTGACCCCTGCATCCCGCAAGCCAACATCGACACGCTGACCGCCTGGATCCAGGGCAACGCGCCCGGGCCGCAGTAGCCTCACGGCAAGCGCAACCAGACGATGGTCGCACCCCAGCCTCCACGGCTGGCCGGAGCGTCACTGAAGGACTCGACGAGCGGGTGCTGGGCCAACAGCTGCTGCACCCGCGCGCGCTGAACGCCCTTGCCGCGACCATGAATCAGGCGCACTTCGCGGAAACCCCGCTGCGCCGCCTCTTCCAGGTAGTCGACCACGACGTTCGGGATGTCGCGCGGCTGAAAGCCGTGGAGATCGATCGAGTCTTCGATCGGCAACGCGACCACTGAATCGCTTTCGGGCTCGGTATCGTCGCTCATGAGCTCCGGTCCGTGGGCTGCTATGCTGCCCGTTCTGGAGGTCGCGGCGGATGAAAGCTGACCGGTTGTCGACGGTTCTCAAGGCGGGCTCGCTCCTCACTCTGCTGGCGCTGAACGCTTGCAGTGGCTCTGAAGAGGAAGCGGAGTTCGAGTTCGGCAAGGCAGACATGGAGTCTGCTCTGCACGGCAGGTGGGTCGGAGCCTGGACGCCGGTGAATGGCTCGCCAGAGGCGTTCGAGCTCGCCATCCGCGCGCCTGACGCGCCCAGCGTACGCATGGCCTGCGGCAATCGGACCTTCTCTCAGTCGGGCCCGGGATTCTCCGAGCAGTGCGTGACCGAAACCCTGCTGAGCGTGTCGGCCACGGCCACCATCGCGCGACGCGAAGGGGACGCGGTGGATCTCGACGGCTACGCGATCACCCCTTCCAGGATCCTGAGTCAGGCGTACCTCGAGCTCAGCCGCGAAGGAGCGCCCTTTCGGCTCTACATTTCGTGGGATTCCGGGGAAGGGTTCACGGAGTGTGGCGCCTTCGCCGACGACGGCGCCGCGCTGGCCACCTGCACGCTGCAACCGTCGCGCTGACCCTCAGCCCGCCTCGAGCTCGGCGTAGAGCGCGTCCGGTTCGACGGGCTTGACCATGTGGGCGTCGAAGCCGGCCTGCGCGGCTCGCTCACGGTCGCTCGCCTTGCCGTAGCCGGTGATCGCGATGAGCCGCACGGCGCTCGAACGCTCATCGCTGCGGAGGGCGCGAGCGACGTCGTAGCCGCTCATTTCAGGCATCTCGATGTCGAGCAAGATCACGTCCGGCACCGAGTAGCGGACGCGCTCGAGGGCCGCTGCGCCGCCGTGAGCGATCTCGACGTGGTGGCCCCGGAGCTCCACGAGCCTCGCGAGGGTCACGGCGGCGTCCACGTTGTCGTCGACGATCAGGACCTCGCGCGGTGTTCGCTCGGAGGCTCTCGTTCCCTCGTCGCTGGGAACCGCCACCACGCGCGCGCTCGCGGTGAGAAGGCGGGGGAGCCGCACCTCGAACTCGCTGCCGGTGCCCGGCCCGGCGCTGTCGGCGCGGACTCGCCCGCCGTGGAGCTCGACGAGCTGCCGCACCAGGGTCAGCCCAATCCCGAGCCCGGCTCCGCGGCCCGTGGAAGGCCCCTGAGCGAAGAGCTCGAAGGCGTGTTCGATCACTTCGGCGCTCATGCCGACGCCGTCGTCACGCACCGTAAGGATCGCCTCTTCCTCGTCCGCGCGCAGTCGGAGCCAGATTCGCCCCTCGTCCTTGCCGTAGCGGACCGCGTTGCCGAGCAGGTTGTACACCACCTGCACGAGCCGCGTGAAATCGCCGTTCACGCGCACGATTTCGGACGGCAAGTCGACCTCGATCTGGATCCCCCGGCTCTGCGAAGAGGGGACGCTCATCTCCAGCGCGGCATGGATCACCGCGGAGAGATCGACCTCCGAGCGTTCGAGCTGCACTTTGCCCGAAGTGATGCGCGACACGTCGAGCAGGTCGTCGACCAGCCGCGTGAGGTGGGCGAGCTGACGAGTCAACACCTGCTCGAGGCGCTGCGCCGCCGTCGGATCGCCTGCCTTGGCGCGCAAGACGTGCGCGGCGGCGACGATGGGCGCGAGAGGGTTCCTGAGCTCGTGCGCGAGCGTCGCCAAGAACTGGTCCTTGCGCTTGTCCTGAAGCTTCAGAGCCTCGTGCGCTTCGTCGCGTTCGACGACCGCTGCGCCGAGCAAGAGTCCCGTGACGGCCATGACGGCAACGAAGAGCTGCAGCAGGAGCAGCGGCTCCTCCTGCCCATAGGCGATGAAGGGACCGAGGCCCTCTGCGGTGCTGGCGATCGCCACCGCCGCGACCGCCACCACGACCAGCGAGCTCCCTCTCACTCCGAAGCGTAACGCGCCCCAGGCGACGAACGGGAACACCAGGTAGTGAACCGGGTAGTCGCTCGTCATGGAGGACGCGGGCTGAGCGAAGGCGATCACCGACACCAGCACCGCTCCGAGCACGAGGACGAGCGAGCCCAGGCTCGGCCTCCTGAAGCGCCCGGAGGCGTCGCGAAGGGCGAGCAGCGCGGGAGTGACCGTCAAATCTCCGACCGTGTCGCCGATCCACCAATCGCGCCACAAGCGGCTCGCGACCGACCAGGGTTGAACGCCGGTCAGCACCAGCGAAAGCGAGCCCACGGTGGCCGCGACGGTCGTGCTGAGGAGCGCCGCCAGGAGCACGAACGCGAGCGCGTCGCGCAGGCGCGAGAGCCTCGGCTCGAAGCCCACGCGCGAGAGCAGGCTCACGGCGACCAGGGCCTCGAGCGTGTCGCCAGCGGCGATGCCAGCCGCCCCGACGAAGGACTCGGCGGTCGTCGCGGTCGCGAGAAAGGCGCCGAGGAAGACCCCGGGCCACAGCCGGGACCCGAAGAGCAGCATCGCCGCGAGCGCGATGCCGCTCGAAGGCCACACCAAGCTCGCCTGCTCGGCCATGTCCGCCAAGCCGAAGCCGAGCTTCGCGGTGGCGAAGTAGACCACCGCAAGCCCGAGGGCGAGACGGGCCTCGGTCATCGTGCGGAAGGAGCGCTGCACTGACTACCGGCCTCTCGCTTCGATCGTGAAGCTGCCGGCTGTCGGGCGCAAACGCGCCGAACTGCCCCAGTTGCCGCTTGGCCCCGAGGCGTGAAAGAGCTCGGATCAGCGCAGGGCTGAAGCGCTGTCGGGGTTTGCCGAGCGACGCCCGCGGTCACCGGAGCCGTCCTCGCCGCCGTTACGCTCCACGAAGTCCTCGTACGTGCCCTGCCAGTCGACCAGGCCCTCCTCCGTGAAGGCGAAGATGCGGGTCGCGAAGGAGTTGACGAGATCGCGATCGTGCGTGACCACGAAGGCCGTGCCCTCGTACTTGGTGAGCGCGTCACCGAGCGCGATGATCGACTCGAGATCGAGGTGGTTGGTCGGCTCGTCGAGGACCAGGACGTTGTCCTTCGAGAGCATGAGCTTCGAGAAGATCAGGCGCACCGCCTCTCCACCGGAGAGCGCGTCTGTCGGCTTCGTGCCTTCCTCGCCCTTGAACAGCATGCGCCCGAGCAGCCCGCGGATGTCCTGAAGGCTCGCGGTCTTGTCGAACGAGTGCAGCCAGTCGTTGATCGTGGTGCCCCCCGCGATGCCCTCGCGGTGATCCTGAGCGAGGTAGCCGAGCGTGGTCCCGGTGCCCCACTCGATCTTGCCCGCGTCCGGCTTGAGCTCGCCCATCAAGAGCTTACACAGCGTGGTCTTGCCGACGCCGGTCTTGCCGATGATGGCGATCTTCTCGCCCTTCGTGACGACGGCCCTGAAATTCTCGCAAACCGTGACCTCGGGCCAACGCTTGGTCATCCCTTCGATGGTCAGCGTCTGCTTGCTGGACGGCTTCTTCACCAGGAACTGGATGAAGGGGCGCTCGATGTTGGAGCGCTTGAGGTCGGTGAGCGTGAGGCGCTCGATCTGGCGCTTCCTGCTCTGCACCTGGGAGGCGCGCGTGCCGGCGCCGAAACGGGCCACGAAGTCCTGGAGCTGCGCGATCTTCTTCGAGCGGTCGGCGTTCTCTTGCTCGATCTTGTTCCGCACCTCGCCCTTGGCCTTCACCATGTCGTCGTAGCCGCCGGTGTAGACGATGATGGTCTCGTAATCGATGTCCGCGATGTGCGTGCAGGTCTCGTTCAAGAAGCGGCGATCGTGGGAGATCGTGAGCAGCACGCCCTTGTAGCCGCTGAGAAAGCGCTCGAGCCAGCGGATGCTGTCGATGTCGAGGTTGTTCGTGGGCTCGTCGAGCAGCAGCGCGTCGGGCTCGCCGAACAGCGCCTGCGCGAGCAGCACGCGCACCTTGCGGCCGCCCGGGAGCTCGCTCATCACCTTCTCGTGATCCTCCTCGGCGATGCCGAGGCCCGAGAGGAGCGTGCTCGCGTCGGCCTGCGCGGTGTAGCCGTTCTCCTCGGCGATCGTCCCCTCGAGCTCGCCCAAGCGCTCGCCGTCCTCGTTCGAGAGATCGCGCTTGGCGAGGAGCTCTTCTTTCTCCTGGAGAGCGCCCCAGAGCCGGGCGTTGCCCATGATCACGACGTCCACGGCGCGCCAGGACTCGAACGCGAACTGATCCTGCTTGAGCACGCTGGTGCGCTGCGGGCGATGCACGTTGCCGGTGTCCGGCTCGAGGTCTCCCGACAAGATCTTGAGGAACGTCGACTTACCCGCCCCGTTCGGGCCGGTCATGCCGTAGCGTCGACCGGCGCTGAACGTGACCGTCACGTCCGTGAACAGCCGCTTCTGACCGTAACGCTTGCTGACCTCTTGAACCTGAATCGACGCCATGGCGTGGCCCTACTAGCAGGTTCTCGCCAAAAATCCGCTCGTGGACGTACTTCCCGCATCATCCCCGGGGATTCATGCAAGGTTGGGCCTCGAGCCAGATCGGGCAAGGCCAGTGGGGCCCTTCGCCGGAACTCCACGCAGAGTGGAAACCCATCGGAACGGCGCGCCCCGCTCCCCTCCCCGGACTCGGCTTGGCGACCGCACCGGAAGCCGGATACGCTGAGCGGATGTCCGCGAAAGTGCACGCGAAGAAAGCCCCGGCCGAGCCAGACGCGTCCACCAAGAAGCCGCTCAAGCAGCCTCCGATCCTGTTCGAGCGCACCCAGCAGCTGGTGACGGCGCTCGAAAAGGCGCTCGGCGGCACCCTGCTCACCTACTGGAACAACCCGCGCGGCGCGGTCTGTCACAGCGACGTGGTGGCGCTCTACCAGGCCCTCGAACGCGTCGGCACCTCGGACACCATCTACCTGTTCCTGAAGTCGGACGGCGGCAACGGCCAGGCGTCGCTTCGCATCGTCAACTTGATGCGCAAGCACTGCAAGAAGCTCGTGGCGCTCGTTCCGCTCGAGTGCGCCTCCGCCGCGACCATGATCGCGCTCGGCGCGAACGAAATCCACATGGGTCCGATGGCCTACCTCACGGCGGTGGACACGTCGCTGACGCATGATCTCTCGCCGGTGGATCGCGACAACGACCGCGTGAGCGTCAGCCTGGACGAGCTTCGGCGCGTGGTGCGCCTCTGGCGCAGCGAGAAGAGCAGCGATCGCAGCAACCCCTACTCGCACCTCTACCAATACGTGCATCCGCTCGTGATCGGCGCCGTCGATCGCGCCTCTTCCCTCTCGGAGATGCTCTCGCAGGAGCTCCTCGCTTACCACCTCAAGGACCCTCGCAAGATCAACCGTATCGCGCAGAACCTGAACAGCCGCTACCCCTCGCACAGCTACCCCATCTTGCAGGAGGAAGCCGCGCGCATCGGGCTCAACGTGAAGAGCATGGACGCCGAGGTGAACTCGCTCCTCCTCGACCTGAACTCCCTTTACAGCGAGATGGGCCAAAAGGCCGTCACGGACTTCGACGAGATTCGGTCACACGGCAACGAGATCACCAACATCCTCGAGGTGCGCGGCGCGCTGCTCTACTTCCAGCTCGACAAGGACTGGTTCTACCGGGCGGAAGAACGGCGCTGGGTCACGATGAACGACAACTCCGGCTGGAGAAAGACCGAGCTCGTCAAGGGCAAGCCGCAGACGAGCGTGTTTCACATTTCCTGAAGGCTCAGAACCGAGCGAGCTCGGCGTCTCACCGAGACAAAGCCTCGCGTGGACGCTGCTTCAGCGCCGCCAACGAGTAAGGACAGGCCGATTCGAACGTCGGCACGCATCCCGGCTCGAGCGGCGCGACGGCGACCACCTCGACGACGGTCCTAGCAGCGCCGACACGCAGCCTAAAGGCTGCCAAGGCTCCAATGAGCGAGAAAGTCGCACCTGGCGATTCAGGAGCGACGACTGGTAGCCTCACGGATCGAGGATCGCGAGATGAAGCTCAGCACACACCGTCGCGTTGCGTTCTCGGCTCTATCGGTCCTGATCACGGCGTTGCCGGCCTGCTCGAGCAATGACGAGGGCGATGCGAGCGGCGCTTCCAACGGGGGCGCGAGCTCGATACCCCCTGGCTCCGATCCCGTCGCTCCGCTGCCCGCGGCGAGCTGCGAAGCGGAGGGCGGCGCGAGCGAGGTGAGCGAGCCCGAGCTCGTCGCGACGCTCTTCGACCGCTGGCACGAAGCCTGGCTCGGCTCTCCCGCCGTCGCGGATCTCGACGAAGACGGGGAGAACGAGATCATCGTGCCACGAGCCGACACGCTCTTGATCTGGCACCTCGACGGCAGCGTGGTGCACCGCTTCGAGCTCCCGGGTCGCATCTGGGCGCCACCCGTGGTCGCCGACATTCGTCCCGACTACCCGGGTCTGGAAGTGGCGGTGGCCTCACGCGGGACGATCGCGGCCTGGGACGCGCAGGGCGAGCCGCTACCCGGCTTTCCCTTCACGTGGCGCGACGAGCTCCGATCCATCGCCGCCGAGGATATCGACGGCGACGGCGAGCTCGAGCTCGTGTCCGTCACCACGGGCAAGCTCCAACAGGGCGGGCAGACCGACATCGTGATCGCGGTCAACGCCGACGGCAGCACGGTGCAGGGCTTCCCGCCCAACACCAGCGGGGCGAGCGGCTGCGACGACGCCTGCTACGTGCACTCGGCGTACGATCAGAACGTGGCGCTCGGTGACGTGGACGACGACGGCGTGCCCGACATCCTCGCTCCGCAGGACAACGCCTACGTGAGCCTGCACGCCGGGAGCGGCCGAGCCTTCGACGCCGCGCCGATCTTCGAAGGGCGCACCAAGTTCCCCGGCATCCGCTTCTTGCACGACTACGCGGAAGCAAGGCAGGGCTACGCCGACGACGAGGAGAGCGCGAACCAGGCTCACTTCACCAACACGGCGCCCGCGATCGCCGACGTGGACGGCGACGGTCAGAACGAGATCGTCATGCTCGGGTCGGTGCAGAACGCCGCTCAGAGCGACCGCGAGCGCGGGGTCGCGCTCTGGGTGGTGCGTCATGACGGCACGCGCCCTGACGCCTGGACTTCACCGTTTCACGCTCCGGACTTCATCGACGGCCTCTGGGATCCCGGCGACAACATCGTCGGAGTGACCAATCAGGTGACCGTGGTGGACTTGGACCCGGAAAGCCCCGGCTTCGAGTTCGTGTTCGCCGGCTTCGACGGGCGCATTCACGCGGTCACCTCGAACAACGAGCCGCTCTGGCAGCAAACCTTCACCTCGAGCGAGGGAGTCTTCACCGGCGGTGTGGTAGCCGCCGATCTCTCGAAGGACGGACGCCCCGAGCTCGTCTTCAACACTTATTCGACCGAGGACGGCGGCGGCGCGCTCTTCGTTCTCGGCGCCAACGGCGAGCTCTTGCACCAAGTGCCGCTCCCGGATCGCGGAGCCATGCCGGTCCCCACCGTGGCGGACGTGGACGGCGACGGCACGCTCGAAATCGTGGTCAGCCTCAAGGACGGCGTCGATCGAGAGCGCCAAGTCTTCATCTACTCGGTGGCGAGCTCCGGCACGAAATGTGTGCCGTGGCCGACGGGGCGCGGGAACCTGCGGCGCTCGGGCGCCGTGACGCTCGAGTGAGCACGTCGCGTTCTCGCAACCCTGCCGACATCGGCTGCTCGCCGAAGTCACGAGCGCGAAACCTCTCCTTCGGTTGGAGTGGTGAACGACCGGTTTCGGGACAACGATCGCGTGAGCCTGAACGAGCTCCGCCGACCGGGCCGAGCGCGGTGCTGGGTCATATGAACAACGACCCCGCTGCAGAGAGGCCGAGCTCGTGCGCGGAAAGCCTCAGGCCACATCTTTCATGTCTCCTGAGACTTTTTGGCACACCACTCTCATCGCGCGGAAAGCGCAGGCTCGAGACGAAGCTCGGCGAACTCGAAAAGAGCGCCTGCGGCGCGGCACGGAGACGCTACATTAAATCGTCGCGACCGCGCGCGGCGCTCAGGATGAAGATGCTTTCAACCCCGGGCCGAGCAGAGTGAAGATCACGTTCGTCTTGAGCGTCGCCGACCGCTCGGGCGGGAACCGGGTGGTCGCCACCTACGCCGAGCGGCTGAAGAACCGCGGCCACTCGGTGGTAGTCGTGTCGAGGCCGCACGGGGAAAGAACGGTGCGCGAGCGCCTGACGGCGCTGTTCAGGCAGGGACGGTGGCTGCCCAGGCGACGAGACAGCTCGTCGCACATCGACGGCACCGGCGTGACTCACCTGCGGACCCAAAGCATTCGGCCCATCGAAGACGCGGACGTCCCCGACGCCGACGTCGTGATCGCGACCTGGTGGGAGACCG
>JAEZYO010000173.1 GCA_023419055.1 Pseudomonadota bacterium
GGCCTCGGCCGTCCCGTAGAACTGTGCCGAATCTTTGAGGAAGATCTGTAAGAGGTAGTGGCCGCGACCGTGCCCGTCGACGAGGATGCCGAGCTCGCGCAGCGTGGGGATGGCCTCGTCGAGGTGACCGATTTCGAGCTCGGCGAGGCGGGCCGGCAAGGCGTCGTAGTAGGTGCCCGGCGTGGGCATGAACGCGACTCCGCGGTCGCGCATGCCGCGGACGGCCTTCACGATGTCACGCACCGAGATGGCGACGTGCTGCACGCCGTCCCCGTGGTGCTGCTCGTGGAAGACGTTGATCTGCGAGCTTTTGAAGTTCGGGCGGTAGGGCTCGTTGTTGGCGAAGCGCACGCCGGAGCGCGGATCCCACATCACCACGGAGCGCAGCCCCGAGCCCTCGCGGAGCTCGGGCTTGACGTCGCGCGTGTGGAACTCGACGTCCCAGAAGCGTTCGAACCCGAGCACGTGCTCGAGCCACAGGAGCGCCGGCATCATGGTCTGGAAGTTCGAGGTGACGTGATCGAAGCGCAGGAAACCGAACGCGTTCGTCTCGCGCGGCGGCTCGTGCGAGGCCATACCGGGGTAAAACGGCGTCTTGCCGCGCCGCTCGATGAAGCGGAAGGTCGTGTCGCCGAACGGCGTCGTGATCGAGAAGGTGGAGAAGCGGCCAGCCTCGTACTCGATGCGCTCGATGTCGGCGATCGGGGTTGCACCGCGGCTCTCGAGCAGCTCGAAGGCGCGCTCGGCGTCCTCGACCGCGAACGCGATCGTACCGATGCCGTCCGGGTGCTGCGACAGGTAGCGCGCCGCGCGCCCGCCCTCGCCGACCGGCGACGAGCACACGACGAGCCCCTCGCCGGCGCGAAACGCGAGCGAGTGCTGGTGAAGGCCCGGCTCCTGTCTGGGACCGCGCTCGCCGATCTCCGCGAAGTCGAGCAGGTCGACGTAGAAGCGGCGGCTGCGCGCGAGGTCGCGCACGTAGTAGTGCAGGCCCTCGATGCCGAGAATCCCGAGCGGCTCGACCTTGGCCATGTTCGATTTTCCCACCGAGTGGTGGATCGCTCAAGTCGGCGCGGGCGCCTCGGCGTCGGGTTGACGGTCCGGGTGCGCGGCGGCGAACGCCGGCAGCAATTCGCAGGCCAGCTCCACTGCGCGCAAGCGCGGGTAGGGCTCGAGCGCCACGGAGAACCGGCGCGCGTTGTAGAGCTGTGGCACGAGGTAGATATCTGCAAGGGTAGGTTCGTCACCCACGAGGTAGCGCCCCGACGAAAGCGCCGCGTGCACCTCGAGCGCAGCGAGGCCCGATGCAACGAAGCGCGCCGCGAACGCCTTCGGGTCGCCGCCGAGCTCGCTCACTCTATTCATCAAGAGCCGGTTCTGGAGCGGTTGGATCCCGGAGTTGACGAGCTCCGCGAGCTCGCGGGCGCGCGCGCGATCGAGCGGATCGCGTGGCAAGAGCGGCGGCTTCTGGACCACTTCGTCCAGGTACTCGATGATCGCCATCGACTGGGTGATGCGGTGGGGCTTCCCGTCACGCTCGACCTCGAGCACGGGAACCTGCGATATCGGGTTCCTTTCGCGGAACCCGTCCGAGAACTGCTCCCCGCCGCCGCGGAGCAAATGCACCGGGACGTTCTCGTAGGGCAAGCCCTTCCACGCGAGCGCGATGCGCACCCGCCACGCCGAGCTGCTCCGCCAGTAGCCGTAGAGCTTCACGGCCCCGTGACCTCTTCGTCGATCGTGCCGAAGACGTTGCGCCCCTGCTCGTCGAGCATCTCGATGGTGACGCGGTCACCCGGCTTCAAGAACGGCGTCCTCGCCTCACCGTGCTCGATCATCTCTCGAGCGCGGCGCTCGGCGAGACAGCACACGCCGCGCGCCGGATCGGAGCTCGACGCCGTGCCGGCTCCGAGGATCGTGCCCGCCGTGAACGCGCGGGTGCGGGTCACGTGCGCGATCAGATCGAAGAAGGAGAAGTGCATCGCGCCCGCGTCGGGGTCGCCGACTCGCTCACCGTTCAGGGTGACGCGGAGCGGGAGGTGCACTCGGCCCTCGCGGAAAGCGCCGCCGAGCTCGTCCGGTGTCACCGCGAAGGGAGAGAACGCGCTCGCCGGCTTCGAGCAGAAGAAGCCGAAACCCTTGGCGAGCTCGTCGGGCACGAGGTTTCGGAGGGTCCAGTCGTTCACCAGCATCAAGAGCTTCACGTGGGAGGCGGCGCTCGCGGGGCTGGAACCCCGAGGAGTATCTCCGAGCACCACCGTGACCTCGGCCTCGAAGTCGAGCCCCCACGCGGCTTCGGCGAGGCGAAACGGCTGGCGCGGCCCGAGCAGCACGCCGCTCCCGCCCTGGTAAACGAGCGGATCGCTCTCGAGCGTCGGCGGCGGCGCGGCGCCACGGGCGCGCCGGACGAGCCGAATGTGCTCGAGGTACGCCGAGCCGTCGATCCACTCGTAGGCGCGCGGCAGCGGCGGGCCGAGCGCGTCGAAATCGAGCTCGAAGGTCGGCTCGGCTCCGGCTTCGACCTCGAGGGCCAGCGCCTCGAGGGCGGGCGCCGCTCGCTCCCAATCGTCGAGCGCTGCCTGCAGTGAAGGAGCCACGGCCCGCGCCGCCGTGGCTCTCTGCCCGTCGCTCGCGACCACCAGGAGCGAACCGTCTCGGCCTCCTGCGCGCAGCGACGCGAGGCGCATCAGTCGCTACCGAGGCCGAGCGAGGCGTCCAGGAGCTCGACGAAGCTTCTCGGCGCGAAGGTGCGCGCCGCCGCGCTGAAGCGCGAGACGACCACGCCCGAGAGCTCGGGGCGGCTCACGATGCCGCTCGCTTCGATGGGAGCTTGCGGCTCGACCGGGGCCGCCTGCTCCTCGTAGCGACGGAGCTCGTCGCGAGCGCCCGCGGGCGGAGTCAGCCCCGCGTCGTACACGCCGACCGACTCACGTCGGGGAAGCGTGACCTCGAGCTCCTCGCTCACCGGCGGCGGCTCGATGTCGATCGGCGCGACCGGCGCCGCGGCCACGTCGAGCTCGAGGGGGGCGCGGCTCGGCTCGGGCAACTCGATCGTGTCACCGAGCTGCTCTGCGGTCGGTCCGACCTCCGCGGGAGCGCCGATATCGGCCTCGAAGGTCTCCCGGATCTCCGGCATGCGCGGTGCCTCGAGCGCGGCCGCGGGAGGGAGTGCTTCCTGCGGACCGGATTCGGGAGGCGGCGTCTTGAGCGGAACCTCGCGCGCGATGGCCGGAGTGGAGATCGGGCGCTTGGAGGAAGCCGGGACCTCGTCCTCTTCTTCCTCGAAATCGAGCTCGTCATCCGCGGCGCTCGCCATGATCTCCGGGGGCGCGACGGATTCGCGGGCGGGCGGGGGAACGGAGATCAGATCGTCTTCGCCGAGCTCCTCCGGGGCGTACTCGTCGGCG
>JAEZYO010000177.1 GCA_023419055.1 Pseudomonadota bacterium
AGCGCGAAGCCTCGATGCTGGTGGTCCTGGGGGAAGTCGGGCGAGCGTTCATCGAGCAAGAATTGCAGTCGATCGCCGACGGGATCTCCGAGCGGATCTTGATCGACGGCGAGGAGTACAAGCGGCAGAGCGATCGCCTCCCGCGCTTCTGGGCCTACTTCGCTCGCCGCTAGCGAACGCTTCGGTGAAGCGGGCGAGCGCCTTCCAGTCGGTGAAGTCGTGATCGCGCGACGTGTCCGTCGGGGCTCCGGCGCTCTTGGCGATGAATTTCATGACCAGCCGTGTGACGACGCCGTACTGCGTGTAAAGGAGCGCGCCCGCCACCGCCTTGATCTTTTCGGGGTGCCAGCCTGTCGCCTGACAGAAGCGCTCGATCGTCTGCTTCACTTCTCCCTCCGCGCCGCGTCGTCGCTCGTCCGAGGCGTGGACGTCTTCGACCGTCGCTTCAGCCATGCTGACTGCGATGAAGGCCGCCGGGATCTGCTCGAGCTTGGCTCGGTGTTTTTCGACGAGCTCGACGAACTCGGGCTCGAACTTGCCCAGGTGTACGGACGCAGCCAGGATCGCCGCCGAGTACCTCCCGAGATCCAGGTCACGAGGTGCTTCCTTGGCGCAGATCACCTGCGCGGAGAGACCCTTCGCTTGCAAGATCGAAGACACATGTTCGGCGATGAGGCGGGTGTGCCCTTCCCGAGTGGCGAAGAGGACGAGGACGGGTTTCACGAGTTTGCTCCTGGTGAGGGGTCCAGGTCGTGGACCACGCGCTGCAAGATGCCGAGGGCGGCAGTGATCTTTTGGAAGAACGACGCCGAGTGCGGCACGAGTGAGAACCGCGGGTGCCGGCTCCAGAGCTCACGCAACCGTCGGTCGAGCGCGGCGGCCTGGGTGAGGGATTCGCATCGAGTCGCGTTGCCGCCCTCGATTGAAATGCCGGCGACAGCGGCCGTTTCGAAGAACACGACGGCGTCGTAACGCTGAAGCTCGTGCTCCAGCGTCGTTCCCATGCTGCGAAAGTAGCCTTCGGCTTCGCCGGGCCAGTAGGCGCCGCCGTCCACGGTGCCGCGGTCACAGAGCAGGATGCGGTCCGGGTAGCGCGCAGACTGCACGTCCTCGACGTTGCGTTGCACGTGGAAGATCGCGCTTTGCGCCGAACGCCGTGCGTTCGGCTCGTCATAGCGGGGGAACCCACCGCTGAACAGAATCGTGGCCGACTCCGGCACCACCACCACCTTCTCGCCGAGCTCGCGACGGAAGAGATCAGCCGCGGTGGTCTTGCCACCTCCAGGGCCTCCGGTCAGGGCGATTCGGCATCGACGCTGGATCGGCATCGCGGTGGTCATGGGCTCGCCCCAGTGCACGCCTCGTGCCTGCGGTAGCCGGGCGAGCCGGAGCAAGCAGGACGCGCGGATCTGACCTCGAAGCGCTGGTGCAGAGCGCGCAAAACCTGCACGCGGACGGCTCTCGGCGCAGGAGTTGCGGCGATGGGCGGTTTCCGTGCTCGAATTGGGGCCTCTCGAGCGGCCCATTGCTTGCAGTACACGAGCTTGGAGTCACGCATGCTCGAAAGCATCCTCAAGGATCCCCAGCTGCTCGAGGTCGACCGCATCGATGTCGAGGCGACGCCCGAGGTCGTCTGGGAGCGACTGCGTCACGGAGACCTCATGGCGACCCCAGCGGTCCGAGCGCTATTTGCCGTGCGCGGTCTTCCGGCGCAGCTGCGCGGAGAACGGCCCGCACGGGCGCTCCGCCTCGACGACCTCCAGTCTTCTCCGGAACGGCCGGGGTTCAGCGTGCTCGCGGACGATCCGCCTCGCGAGATCGTCGTCGGAGCCGTCGGCAAGGTTTGGAAGCCGGATATCCCGTTCGCGCACGTCGGCTCGGCGCGGGACTTCACGGCGTTCGCCGAGCCTGGCTACATCAAGGTGGCCTGGGCCATCCGTGTGGTGCCAGCTGAAGAGAAGGGGAGTCGTGTCGAGCTCGAGGTCCGCGTGAAGGGAACGGATGAAGCCGCGTGGCGCCGGTTCCAGCGCTATTTCCTCGTGATCGGCCCTGGCTCCCGCTACATCCGAAAGACGCTCCTCGGTACCATCAAGCGCTCTTCGGAGCGGCAGATCGGGAGCCCCACTCAGACTCACGCCGTAGCCGACGGGCTCCGTGGAGCCGCGCTCATCGCCGCGAACCTCGCCACGCCTTTTCTGCGCGGCCTGCGCAGCCATTGGGGCCTCGACGGGAGCCAGGCCGCACGCTCACTGCCCGGTGACGAGCTCGTGCCCGATCCGGCCTGGAGCTACACCCACGGCGTCGAGATCGAGGCACCGGCCGCCGCCGTCTGGCCGTGGGTGGCGCAGGTGGGGGCCGACCGTGCCGGCTTCTACAGCTATGAATGGCTCGAAAACTTGCTCGGCTGCAGGCTCGAGAACGCTGACCGTGTGAACGAGGACTGGCAGATGAAGCCGAACGATCAGCTGTTGCTTCATCCCGACGCGCCACCTCTGCGGGTGGAGCGCTTTGAATCCGGCCACCATTTCGTCGCGTTTGCCCCCGGCGACGAGCGGGCGCGAGCCAAAGGCGAGCCCTGGTGCTCGGTGAGCTGGCTGTTCCTCGTCGAGCCCCTGGGTCCGCAACGTTGCCGCTTCATCAGCCGCTATCGCGCGAACTATTCGCACCATTTCGCCGTTCGACTCGGCTTCGGCCCCACGCTCATCGAGCCTGTCAGCTTCGTCATGGATCGTCGCATGCTTCTCGGCGTCAAGGAACGAGCAGAGGGCGGCGCTTCATGCGCCTGACGTTCTACGGCGCCGCGCAGGAGGTCACGGGGTCGATGGCCCTGCTCGAGACGAGCGCTGGCACATTGTTGATCGATTGCGGGCTCTTCCAGGGGCGCCGCGACGAGTCGAGGCGACGTAACCGGGATCTGCCAAGAGCGGTCATCGACGCCAACGCCGTGATCCTGACTCACGCCCACCTCGATCACTCCGGCAGCTTGCCTACTCTCGTCCGGCGCGGGTTTCGTGGCGCGATTCACTCGACCCCGGCGACACGCGACCTGTGCGCGGTGATGCTGCGCGACTCGGCGCGCATCCAGTCCAGCGACGCCGCCTACCTCAACCGCCGGTTCGCCCGAGATCCCGACTATCGCCCGATCGTGCCGCTCTACGACGAGCTCGACGCGGTTCGAGCGTTGGAGCAGTTCGTCACCGAGCCCTACCATCGGACGTTCGAGCCGCTGCCCGGCGTCCGCGCGACGTTCCTCGACGCCGGGCACATCCTCGGCTCGGCGCAGATCATCCTCGACGTCACCGAAGGAGGCACGACCAAGAGGCTCCTCTTCTCCGGCGATCTGGGGCGCCGGAATCTGCCCATCATCCGTGATCCGGAGACGCCGCCCGCAGAACCCGACCACCTCGTGCTCGAAAGCACCTACGGCAATCGGACCCACGCCGCTCTCGAACCCACCCTCGACCGCCTCGAGCAGATCGTGCGCGCCGCGGTCGAGAGGCGAGGCAAGATCATCGTGCCGGCCTTCGCGGTCGGTCGCTCCCAGGAGCTCATCTACTCCCTCACGGAGCTCCATCGAAAGGGCCGCTTACCGGAGATCCCCATCTTCGTGGACTCGCCGCTTTCCGTGAGCGTGACCGCGATCTTCAAGCTCCACCCGGAATGCTTCGACCAAGAGTTCATGGAGCGGCTGGAAGCGAGCGACGATCCGTTCGGTTTCAATCGCATCCAATACGTCCAGAACCGCAGCGAGTCGATCGCGCTGAACCAGCTCGAAGGCCCGGTGGTCATCATCTCGGCGTCCGGCATGGCGGAGGCGGGCCGAGTCTTGCACCATCTCCAGAACGCGGTGGAGGACGAACGAAACACCATCCTCATCGTGGGCTTCATGGCGCAGCACACGCTCGGGCGGCGCCTGGTCGAACACCAGCCGCGAGTCCGCATCTTCGGCGTGGAACGCGACCTTCGCGCTCGCGTCGAGGTCCTGAACGGGTTCAGCGCGCACGCGGACAAGAACGACCTGCTCGAGTACTGCGAGGCTGCGCGGCCACGAAAGACGCTGTTTCTCGTCCACGGCGAGCCGGATCAACAGCGACCCTTCCGGGCCGCCCTGGAAGCGCGCGGCCATCACGTGAAGGTGCCGGCCCGAGGCGAGGTTTGCGAGCTTTGAATCGACGGCGGAACCTGCCGGCCCGAGCTCTACGACGCCCTCCCTGTTCATGCTGCAATCAGTGGCTTCGGAGCCATGCCGCGAGGAACCGTGATCACTGGCTTGCTCGAGAGGCGAACCAACTTCTCCGCCATACTTCCAAGCAGGAGGTGACCTATCCCGCCTCTCCCTTGAGTCCCGAGCACGACCAGGTCATAGCGACCGCCCTCGATCTCCACGAGGAGCTCCTTCGCGGGATTGCCCGAGAGCAACCGGGACGGGGGCGCGGCAAACGAGGCGGGGGTCGACTCACGCACGAAGAGCTCGAGATCACGAGTGGTATTCTCGTGGATCACGTCGCCCAGCTTCCGCTTCTCTCCGTCGCTAACGATCGTCATCTGGTTGTCGAACCAAGACGGGCGATCCCAGACGTGCACGACTTCGACTTCGGCGCCGAGCAAGCGGCCGAAGTTGAGCGCAAAACACAGGGCGTGCTCGGCGTTCTCCGAGAAATCCACCGGCACGAGCAGGCGTCGGACCTCGCGCAGCTCGGCTCCTGCCGACGGCGGCCCGACGCTGAGCACCGGACAAGGAGCATGCCTCAGCACGCGCTCCACGACGCTCCCCAGGAGCGCCCGCTCGAAGCCACGGCGTCCGTGCGTTCCCATCACGATGAGATCGCTCCCGCGCGACCTGGCGAGATCGACGATGACGCGCGAGGGAAGGCCTCCCTTCTGGGCGGTCGCCGTCGCCTTGACGTCGGAACTTCGAAGATCCCGGAGGGTCTGGTCGAGTTGATCGCGGGAGCTCGCGGCCGCTTCTCGCTCGAGCGTCGCCGCAGTCTCCGGCGCGACGAGAACCACTTCAGGCGCCGCCAGCGTGACCGGCTCCCACACGTGGACGAGCTCGACTGTCGCAGGGAGCTGACGAGCCAAGCGAATGCACTGGCGGAGCGCCATCTCCGAGCACTCGGAGAAGTCGACGGGGAGCAGGAGCTTCAAGGGTTCCGTCATCCTTCTCGATTCGAAGCAAGCTCCGGGCCCATGACGGTCCAAGCGCTGCACCCGTTCAGCGGTTGGCCTCGTACGGTGACGAGGCGCGGAGCATCGGACACGCTAGTCACACCGAGAAGCTTGTCTTTTGAGCCGACGCGAGCACGTGGCGAAGTGCCTTCTTCACCGAGTCCTGCACGTCCGCTGGCAGCGTCATCGAATCGGCGGCGCGTTGGCACAGCCCGAGCGTCTCTTTCCGTGAGCACGACTATCGAGGGCGGACAGTCAGCACGATAGCCGAGGAGAAGGCGCTCAATCCGCGCCTCCGGGTCACGTCGAAGGCGAAGTACATCCAGCAGATGCGCGCGCTCCGCCTGCCGAACCCGAAGCTCATGGACGTGGCGGTTCCCGCCAACTTGGCGTGCGGAGCGGTCCGCGCCTCGGGCTCGCTCGGTTTGAGTGTCCTAGGCGACGGGCTCGGCGGGACGGTCGTTCCACAGCCCCCTTGTCGGAGTGTTTACGTTTCCAACAGTGGATTGCTCTCGTCGAGACTAGGCAGGGGCCTCTCTACTAGTAGTCGTGGCTTCCGTAGAATTTGATGCACCCGAGGCGACCTTGTCGTGTAGCGCTCGAGAATTCGCGCTAGTGTGGCCACGATGTTCGGGGCGTTACTGATCGTCTTCGTCCTCGACACCGATCCATCGGAGCGCACCGAGGCTTTCGCCGAGGCCACTCGAGAGGTGCTCGGCTCCACGACCGAGGTTCGCGTCGAAGCCGAGCCCGAGTTGCCGAACGAGGAGCGCGCGCTCGTTCGACACGCGGACGTGATCGTCGAGCTCTCGCCGGGCGACAGCGCCGATGAAGTCGTCCTTCGATGCTACCTGTTGCGCGAGAAGCGCTGGGTGAATCGCACGGTGAGCTTCGCACCAGGCGATCGCGAAGCGGATCGCGGGCGCCTGCTCGGCTTCGCGGCCGCTTCGATGCTGGTCGACGCTCCAGCCGTGCGGGGCTCTCCTCCCGCCGCGCCCGATCTCGCGTCGAGCCAAGCAGCGTCGAAGGAGGACGAACGAGTCCCGCGTCGCGTCGAGCATCGCGCCTCCGCCTTCGAAATCGCGGCCACCGTGCGTACGGGGGTCGACACGGTCGGCGCTTCAGCAGGCTTCAGGGCGCCGCTTTCGGGACGACTTTGCTGGCGCGTCAGTTTGGGCGGAAGCGTCGGCGATCTCCCCGTCGCTCAAGCAACCACTCAATCCGTCATCGTAGGAGCCGGACTAGCCCTTGCACTGACGTCACCGGAGGAGCGCTTCACCACCGGCTTACGCTTCGACGCGCTCGGCAGCTGGCTTCAGGTATCTCACCTGTCGGCGGACGACGAGGAAGCAGACCGACAGCGCCGATTGCTCTTCGGAGGCGCCGTGATGGCAGAAGTCGGCTACCGATTCTCCGCGGCCCTCGGCCTCTATGCGGCGGGAGGGCTCGAAGGCATGCTCGGAGAAACGGATATTTACGTCCACGGGAAACGCGTCGCTACCTTACCCGCCTGGCGCGGCGCCGGTGAGCTCGGCCTTAGATCTACCTTTTGACGCCCCACCAGCCTGGTTCTCGCGCCCTCGCTCCACTCTAGCCGTGCACTCCTACCCATGGCACCCGCCGCGCGTCACCCCCACCTCCGGCTAGCCGGCCCTGCCGCCGCACCCGGCGAGGGCAAGTCCCACGCGTCAGCGCTCGATGACAGCGCGCTGCTGTCGGCGGTTCGCGAGCACGACCCGGCGGTCAAGAGCGCCTTCTACGAGCGCGTCCGGCCGATCGTGGACCGCACGCTCACTCGCCTGCTCGGAGCGTCCGACTCGGACTACGAAGACGTGGCCCAGATCGCCCTGTTCGAGCTCGTGCTGGCAGTCCCCAGCTTTCGCGGCGAGTGCCCGCTCGACGCCTGGATTTCGATCGTGGCGGCCAGGGCCGCGTACAAACAGATCCGAAAGCGCAAGCGCGAACGCAGGCTCTTCGTCGGAATCGCTCTCGAGGACATCGCGCCGGAGCGGCGCGGCCCGGGGCCCTCGCTGGCGTCGCGTCAGGCGGTGGAGCGCGTGCGCTCCCACCTGTCGCAAATGGAGCAGGGGCGAGCGTGGGCGTACTTGCTTCACGACGTGTACGGCTACGATCTCGCCGAGATCAGCCAGATCACGGGCGCGAGCCTGAGCGCCTCGCAGAGCCGCCTGGTGCGCGGTCGCCGTGACATCCACGAACGAATCCGAAAGGATCCCGAGCTCACGAAGTTTCTCGACGACCTCGATGAGGAGGTCCCATGAACATGCCCCGCTTCTCCGCGCTCGCCGCCCGGCTCTTGAAGCGTTGGGTGGACTCGCTTCCTCCGCGCCACGCTCTCGATGCGCGCGTGCGCAGCATGGCGACGTTGGATCGCGCGTTCGTGGTGGCCCGAAGCCGGCGCAAGCGGCGCTGGGCGTTCGTCGCAGGCGCACTCGCGGTCGCGGCGGCAGTACCCCTTGTCTTGGGCATCCCGCGTTCGGGACCGCTCGCGCGTGCCCCGAGCTCGGTCAACGCTTCACCTCGCGGACTCGGTGCCACTTTCAAGAGCTCCGATGGATCGGCGCCACTCCGTCCGGGCGCGGTCTTGAGCTCGGGCAGTCGCCTGGAGACGAGCCCGGGCGGTGGAGCCTTGGTCAGCCTCTCGTCGGGGACACGTCTCGATCTCGGCGGAAGCACCGCTTTCCACGTGAAGAGCGAGGGCACGACCGAGCGCTTTTTGCTGGGTTCGGGTGAGCTCGAGGCGCGCGTCGAGAAGCTCCGGGCGGGCGAGCGCTTCATCGTCGAGACGCCCGACAGCGAGGTCGAGGTACGCGGCACCGAATTTCGCCTGCGCGTGGTCGGTCCGGAGGAGTCGTGTGAAGGAACCCGCACGCGCCTCCTGGTCCGCGAGGGCCTCGTCGAGGTTCGTTCTTCCGGGAAAGTGCTTCTGGTCAGCAGGGGCCAAAGCTGGCCCGAGGACTGCGAGGTGACGCTTCCGAAGGAGCGCTCCCATCCCGACCGCTCGCCCCCGAGGTCGGAGTCGATCTCGCCGGAGGTGCGCCCCATCACCGCGCCGCCGTGGCCGGCAGCTCCCTCGACCTCGAGCGCGATGACCGCTCGGCCCGCGTCGTCTGAAGTCGAGGCCCGCCCCTCCGCGCTGACCGAGCAGAACGAGCTGTTCGCGGCGGCACTCTCCGCGCGACGGCGCGGTGACACCTCCACGGCGCTC
>JAEZYO010000379.1 GCA_023419055.1 Pseudomonadota bacterium
CCGACATGCCGTTCCTGGTCGTCGGCGGCGGCTGGCACTTCCGGACCGGGCGCTACCTGGAGCTGGGTGGCGTGTCTCACAGCGGGCTCTTGGTCTCTCTGCTGAACGCGGTGGGCGTCGAGGACCAGACCTTCGGTCACGCGGACTTCGCGATCGGCCCGCTCTCGGCCATGTCCTGATCGGACGCCCGCTCGCCCGGGTTCAGGGCGAGAGCCGAGCTTCGGTGCGGGTCGCCTCGTTCACTTCGATGGCGTCGATGTAGCGGGCGAGCCCCACGTCGGGCTGCGCCTTGTCGAGCGCGCGCATGAAGTAGGGCGGTACGGCGCGGAAGAGCAGCCGCACCGCCACGCGCTGCACTTGCGCTCCGGGCGCGAAGCCGTAGGTGAACGTCGCCGCCGAGCCGAACGGGAGCGGGGCGACGAGCTCGCCGGTGGCAGCGCGGCGGCGAGGAACCGGGCCCCCGGTGAGGTGCTGGATGATCGCCTCTTCCGAACCGGGAGCGCGCGCGAGCAGGTTTTCCCCGCGCGGGCCCTTCAAGATGGCGCCGCTCGCGTCTCTCGCGATCTCGACTTCGTCGACCAGCATCTGCTGGAAGTTCACGAGCTGCGCGTCCGCTTTCGTACAACCCTGAAGGAAGGGCAAGACCGGGCTCTTCGGGTCGTCGACGATGGAAGCGTCGCAGAGATCGTCGCTTGCCCGAGCGAGCTTGCCCGAGGTTGCGACCTCGCGGCCGCCCGCGTCGAAGAGCGTCACCTCGAGCCACATCTGGCGCACGAAGGCGAAGCCGCCGGGGAGGTTGTGCCCCGTGCCCGTGTTCCGCACCTCGACCGCGAACTCGAGCTTTCCGTCCGCCTGCTTCAGCGAGTTCGGCACGATCCCGAGCGTGGCGGCCGAGCGGAGGAGCGCTTCGCGCTTCGGGCGAGTTTCGGCTCGGACGGCGCCGTCGTCGAGGGGGTAGTCCACGGCCACGAACCCGTGGTCGCGAGTCACGCGGTCGGGAGCCTCTCGATCTTGCTCGAAAGGAACGCTCGCTCCGTCAGCGGAGCGCCGGCGCGAGGTCACCGGCATGTGGCAGTCGAGGCAAGTAGGCCCGCCGCTCTCGGTCGTGGCTTGCCACTCGTCGTAGAGGGTTTGCAGCACGAGATCGACGCCGCGCTCGAACTTGCCGTCGCCGTTCTTGTCGAGCTGCACGACGTGGCAGTTCTGGCAGAGGCGGTCCGGCTTTCTGAAGACGTCGTTGGTCTCGCTCTTGTGGAAGGCGTTCCCGACCGCGTCGTCGTACGGGCCATAGTACGTGCGCCCACGATCGAGCGAGTCTTGGAACGCGATCAAGCCGCCCTGGCCGCTGTGGGACTCGCCGTCCCACTGGTGGCAGACGACGCAAGAGACGCCGTCGTTCAATAGCTCTTCGTCCCCGAGCTCACCGCCCGAAAGGGGCAGCGTGGCTTCTCTGGTCATGAGCGCTCCCACGGGCCCGTGACAATTGACGCAAACTTCTCGGGGATCGGGTGAGCTCGTCTGCGAGAGGACTTGCCGCACGACCAGGTTGGTCTGGGCAATCATCAGCGGGCTCGTCATCCCGTGGGCATGCATGCTCTGCCGCCACTCGTCGTAGATCGATTGGTGGCAGTCCTTGCAAGCGTGGCTCGGCTCGAAGGCGCCGGCGCTCACGCCCTCGAGCGCTTCGAGGGGCGCCACGTGAGCCGGGATTTCGAGCGCGCCCACGATGTGGAGCGGCAAGAGCGCGAGGAACGCGACCCCGAGCGGGACGTGGAGCAGACGGGAACGCGACAGCGAGACCAGGTAGCGCTTCTGCTCGCCTTCTCGAGCGAGCGCCGCGTGCCGCTCGGCGGCGAGCCGCGCCACCTCGCGAAACACGCCGTGCTCATCCACCGGGAGCGACGCCTGGGCTCGCGCCAGATCGGCCTCCGTGGCCGATGCCGACAGCAGCCACGCCGTCGCTTGCTGGAAAGCCGGCGAGCGCCCCGCCGAGATCTTGTCGATCTCGACCTTGCACTCCCGAGCGCGATCGCGGCTCGCCTGAAAGGAGTAGTTTCCCACGCGCCGGGCGGCGCGCTTCGGCAGTACCGCGTAGACGGCGCGCCAGATGGCGCCGCTCCCCGCGATCAAGATCAGGACGAGCAAGAGCAGCTTGCCGGTGGAGAGCTCGAGGCTCACGGCTCCGTACCCCGCGTGAGCCAGGGCGAGCGTGATGGCGAGCACGCCGAAGTAGACGTGCGCCCATAGCCACGCGGCGAGCGTGCTCTTGCCGATCGGCCAGTGTTCTTGCAGCGGGCGCTTGCGGAGCGAGTAAGCGAACGTGAACAGGCAGCAAATCGCCGAGCTTACGCCGAGCAGCAGCCCTACGAGCGTGTAGCCACGGAGCACCGACGAGAAGCCTTCGAACTCCGAGAGCGCGCCGCCGTCGACGGCGAGCGCGAGGGCCGCGGTGGCGAGCGAGCCGAGCCCGGCGAGCACGAGCCAGGGGGCCTGCCGCTCGCTCACCCGCCGGTCGCGCTCGAGCTTGTCAGCCGGCATGGCCCCTGCGGCTCGCGTCTTCGTCGAAGTTCAACTGAGCGGGATCGATACGGAAGTTGGCCCCCACGGGGCAGGCCGTCACGCAGGCGTAGTCCGCGTGGTCGGCGCAGAGGTCGCACTTGACCGCGAACTTCTGGACCTTCGGATCGAGCTCCTCCAGCGCGCGGTCACGCGTGGGCGAGCCAACCAGGAAATCGAACAAGCTCAAGAGGAAGCCGCGCTTCGGCTTCTCCACCGGGTGCATGCTGATGTTGCCGTAGGGGCAGCGCTCCGCGCACGCCCCGCAGCCGATGCACTGGTCCCGTACGATCTGGATCTCTCCGCTCGGCAGGCGCGCGATCCCGTTCACGCTGCAGAGCAGGCAGGCGGGATCGGAGCAGTGCCGGCAAGCGGACGGGAACAGGAAGCGGTCCACTTGAATACCGCGGAGTTGCAGGCGGCTCTGCCCGTGCCTGCGCTCGCAGGCGTCGATGCAGTTCGAGCACCCGGTGCAGAGCGTCTGGTCGATGACCAGCACCTCGCGCCCCTTGGCGATGCCCTGCTCGACCAGCACCTGGCTCTGCGAGTGGCGCACCCCCGACGCGCTAGGGCCGAGCCCCACATCCTGGGCGCGAGCGAGCCGCTCGGCCGCGAGCTCGGCGTGGGCGAGCGCGTGACCCGCGCCCGGGTAGCGACCGAGGACGGACCAGAGCTCGGATCCGGGCACGCGGATCACCTCGGCGCGCCCGACCGCCTCGGCGCCGTAGCTGTGATGACCCTCGCGGTAGAGGAGCGGGAGCAGGCCGAAGACGTCCCCCTCGCGGAAGTACGTGAGCGCTCGCTCGCCGCGCGCGTCGGCGTGGGAAGCGCGCAAGAAGCCGCTCCGGACGAGGAAGAAGTCGGAAGGGACCTCCCCTTGTCGGAAGAGCGGTTTGCCCGTCGCCACGAGCTCGAGCTTGGCGGCTCGCAAGAGCTCCGTCAGCGCGGCCTCCGGCAAGACGCCGAGCGCGCCGGGCTCACGCGCGTGCGACCAGAGCGCGCGCTTGCCGTAGATGGCCTCGAGCGTGGCCGCGAACTCGGGCGCCTGATCCATGAGGCGCAAAATGGCGACCTTGGGCGCCTCGAGCACCACCGACGGCTCGCGCGCGATCGCTCCGAACGCCTCGGCGCAGTCGCCGAGTACGCCCACCTCGCCGAAGAAGGTTCCCGGCCCCAGCATCAAGAGGTGGAGGCGCTCGCCGCGAGGGCCGGTGGAGGTCTGCTCCAGCGAGCCGCTCAGCACGACGCAGAGCTTTTCGTAGAACTCGCCGTCCTTGCAGAGCTCTTCCCCCTGCACGAGGAGCCGCAAGGTCGACTTCTGGATCAGGCGGCGGAGCGCCTGGGTGTTCGCGCCCTTGAAGAGCTCGATGGTCCCGAGGCTCTGCGCCAGCTGATCGAGCGTGAAGCCGGCGGGCAGCGTGACGTTCTTCGCCTGCAGAGAGAGCTCGTGGTCCGGCAGGCTGTCCTCGACCTTGAGCTTGTTGTAAAGGACGATGTCTGCGCGATTCAAGTCGGCGGGACAGGCAGAGACGCACTGCCTGCATTGAGTGCAGGCAGAGAGGAAGTCGATGACGTTCTTCTGCGCGATGACCGCCTGGTTCACCGCGGCGTTGAGCTCTCCGATCGTGACCAGGCGAGACTCCGGGACCGGGCAGGCGAGCAGGCAGTCGTTGCACCCGATGCAAGAGAGCACCTCGCTCTCCACGCGCTCACCGAGGCGCTTCTCGTAGCGGTTCAAGGCGCCTCCTGGTAGCGGAGCATCGTGCCGGCCCCGAGCAGCAGGAGGTCCCCGTCCGCGAGCGCCGTGAACTCGGGGCCGAGCGGGCTCCCGCTCCGGAAGCTGCGCCCGCCGCTCAGGTCACGCACCCAGAAGCCGGCGCCGTGAAGGACGATCTCGAGGTGCTGCGGAGCGAGCTCGGCAAGCGCGAGCGTGGCGCCCGGCGCGCTGCCCACGAGCGCGCGATCGGGGAGCTCGAGCAGCTGCCCGGCGCTCGGCCCGGAGCTGATTTCGAGCCGTGCCCGCGGGCGCATCACCGCCGACGCGAGCGTGAGCGCTCGTTCGGTGACCACGAGGTCGACGGACCCCACTCGGAAGGTCTCTCCTTCGGCGAGTGGCACGTCGGTCCCAGGCGGCAGCCAGGCTCCGCGCAGCCCCGTGCCGAGGCCCGAACCGAGATCGGCGAGCAGGTAGCGCTGACCGTCGAACGCGAGGCGGGCGTGCTCGGGAGCGACGCCGGGATCCCCGAGGTAGACGCGTGCTCGGGGCGAGCTGCCGATCGAGACGGCTTCTCGCCCGAGCGCGAAGCAAAGGCCGACGCTGTGGCCGGAGCGCACCTCGAGATGAGGCAGCCGCGTTTCTGCTGCTCGCGCGACCGGGGTGACGCGCAAGAGCGCGCTCGAGCGAAAGACGATGTCCGTTCGCCCGACGCGAATCTGGTCGCCGTCGAAGAGCTGGTGCGCCGTGGTCAGGAGCGAGCCGTTCACGAGCGTGCCGGTGCTGCTGCCGGCGTCGCGCAAGTAGAGCGACTCCGCGTACCTCACGATTTGGGCGTGCACGCTCGAGGCCTCCGGATCGACGAGCGCGAAATCGCAATCCGGGCTTCTGCCGATCGAGAACGACGAGCTCGTGATCGGGAAGACGCGCCCGGGCGCCTCGAGCCGGGCGTCGAGCGGGCGAGCGGAGAGCGGCGCGGGTCGAGGTGCCTCCGCTTCGAGCCCGATCGAGAGCACTCGAGTCCCGCGGTGGCCGGAGGGGATCGCCTGCGTGAGCGCCGCGGAGCGCGGCAGGAGCGACGTGCCGGATTGGCTCGGAAGCACGCTGGTCCCGGAGGGCTGGCTCGGCGAGACTGGCGCGCGAAAAGCCTGACTCGGAAGGAGCGAGGTGCCGCCGCTCGCGGCTCTTTCGAGCGCCTGCTGCGCGGCCGCGGCGATGAGCGCGGTCCCTGCACCCGAGCCGGCGCCCTTGATTCCCGCGAACAGCGCGGAATCGACGAGCGCCGTGCCGCCTCCGAGGCCCACCAGCTGAGTCCCTCTCACTTTCGCGGCGGGGGCGCGCGGAGCGGGTGCTCGCGCGGCGGGCTTTTCCAGTAGGCGCTCCGTGTCGAGGAAGCCGTCGAAGTCGAAGCCGGGATCGAGCAGGTTGCCCTTGATGCGAGTGACGTCGACCCCCGTGTCGATCAAGCGCTTCATGGCGCGTCCGATGCCGCGCACCTTCGCGCTCCGCTCACCGATCATCAGCGCTCCGAGCAGGCGCCCGCCTTCGAGCACCAGCTTGCGGTAGGCGATGGTGCCGGTGCCGCGAGGAAAATCGACGATCGTCTCTCGGCCCGCGCCGGGCTCGATCGCGCCCAGACGCGCGAAATCGAGATCGAAGAGGCGCGTCGCGAAGTAGTGAACGCCCGGGCGATACTCGACGGCGCGCCCGCTCATGTTCTCTCCGGCGATGCGCCCTTGATGCCGCGCGGGCTCCCAGAGCAAGAGCTGTTCTCCCTCGACGCTCGCGACGTCACCGGCGGCAAAGACGTTCGGCACGGAGGTCCTGAGTTGCCGGTCCACCTTCACGGCTCCGCGCTCCGTCAGCGCCACGCCGGAATTACCTAGAAATTCTGCGTTGGGGACGACACCGAGCGCTGCCGCCACGAGCTCGCAGTGAATGACGCGCCCGCTCTTCAGCGTGACCGCGGAGACGGAGCCTTGCGGCCCGGGGTGGGCCGCGGCGACCTCGTCACCCAAGACAGTTTCGATCCCGGCGTTGCGCAGGCGCGCCGCCAGCAAGTCGGACGCGACCTCGTCGAGCGCCGCAGGGAGGATGCGCGGCGCCCGTTCGATCAGGGTTACCTTGACCCCGTGCTCGAGGAGCGCGTGGGCCCACTCGAGACCGAGCGCGCCGCTTCCGAGAACCACGGCGTTCTTGAGCCCGCCGAGGCTGAAAAAATCGACCACCTTGCGGGCGTCCTGGAGCGTGCGGAGCGTCATGACTCCGGGCAGGTGAGCGCCCTGGAAGGACGGCGCCCGCGGTCGCGCGCCGGTCGCCACGAGCAGCGCGTCATAAGAGAGCGGCGCGCCGCTCGCGCTGTCCCAGAGCTCGGAGCGCGCGGCGTCGAGCGCGACCACACGACCCGAGATGCGCCGGATGCTGAAGGCCTCGTAGTAGTCCGGGGTTACTGCCCAGAGCTGGTCGTCTCGAAGCTCCCCGAGGAGGTAGTTCGTGAGGGCGGCCCGGTAGTACGCCGGGTGAGGGTCGTCGCTGAAGACTCCGATGGACGCGCTCGGATCGGCGCGCCGTAGCTTCTGCGCCGCGCTCAACCCTGCTGCGCCATCACCGATGATGACGTACCGCTTCCGCGCCATCGAGACCGATCCATTTTTCTATCACACGCGGCGAGCCAATTGAACAGCGGCTCCAGAAATCGAGAGGCCTTGGTCCCGGACGACGAGCTCCGAACGAGAGGCCGCTTTTCGTTCTTGTCCCGGGAAAGGTCGAAGCGGTAGCCGCGTCACGAAGGGGCTCACCCGATCGATTGCGATCGACGACGCTTTCACGATGCGTGGATGAGTGGATGCGTGGATGTGTGGCGACGCGTTGGTTCGTCGAAGGGCGGGGATGTTCTCCGCGGGCGACACGTCGCCCGTCTCATCGAGGACGCTCGAGGGGCGGACGAAACCGTGGGACCTGTACTTTCGTGGGGCGGTCTGCGATCCTCCTTCACCCATGTACGTCTGCCCGGAATGTGGGACGAGCGCCGCGCAGCAGGGGCACTGTCCGCGTGACGGCGCGCCTCTTCGGCTCGCAGACGATCCGCTGCTCGGCCAGGTGCTCGGCAGCTACTACGTGGCGCGCTTGGTCGGCGCGGGTGGGATGGGGCGCGTCTACCTCGGGGTTCATCCGCAGATCCAGAGCAGAGTCGCGATCAAGGTGCTCGGCGAGGAGTGCTCGAAAGATCGCGGCCTCGTCGAGCGCTTCTTCACCGAGGCGCGCGCGGTCAACGTGATTCGTCACGAGAGCATCGTGAACGTGCTCGACATCAACCAGCTCCCGAACGGTCAATCCTACATCGTGATGGAGCTCCTCGAAGGCGACTCGCTCGCCGACCTGATCCGGCGCGGCCCCATCCCGCTCGGAGAGCTGTCGCGGCTCCTGGTGCAGGTGCTCGGCGGGCTCGGCGCCGCGCACCAGAAGGGCATCATTCACCGCGATCTCAAGCCGGACAACGTGTTCGTCACGCGCGCGGGGCGCGCCAAGATCCTCGATTTCGGTATTGCCAAGCTCGTACCGGAGCTCGGCGCGGTGTCGGAAGGCACGCGCACCGGCGCCTTGATCGGGACGCCCTTCTACATGGCGCCCGAGCAGGCGCTGGCGCGCCCCGTGGACGCGCGGAGTGATCTCTACTCCGTCGGCATCATCTTGTACGAAGCCGTCACCGGACGGCGTCCGTTCCAGGGCGCCACGCTGTACGAGCTCTTGAAGCAGCACGTGGAGCTCGAGCCGCCACCTCCGAGCAGCATGCGGGGAGACATCCCTCCGGCGCTCGAGGCCGTGATCCGGCGCGCGATGGCGAAGAACCCGAGTCATCGCTTCCAGAGCGCCGGAGAGTTCGCGCGCGCCCTCGAAGAGAGCTCGCTCGGCGCCTCGGGCGCTGCCGGTTACTCGCACCCGGGCTCGCCGCCGTGGACGGGGGCTGCCCCGACTCCTTCTCACTCACCACCGGGCTACGCGGCGAGCTCCGGCGCGCCCGTCGCTCACACGCCCGCGGGCGCCCCCACGCCGGGCTACGGGGGAGCCTATGGGGCGCCCGGCTACAGCCCGCCGGTCCCGGGCTACGCGCCCCCGGTAGGCGCTGCGCCTTCTCCTCCGCCGTTCGTTCCTACCCCGCCGGCGGCGCCGATCGTGAGGTCGAGCACGCCGCTGCTCGCGGCGGTCGGGTGCGGAGCCCTCCTGGTCGTCGTCGTGGCCGTGGCTCTCGTGGTGATGCTGACGGGAAAGAAGGACGTCGTCGCCCTATCGTCTCCGCCAGGCGAGACGGGCAGCGTCGAGGAGGCGCCCGAGCCCACGCCGGAGGTCGTCAAATCGCCGAGCTCGGTGTTCTCGCGCGTGGAGGCGAGCTTCGATCCGAAACACTTCGACGCCGTCGCGTTCCAGAAGCAAGCCGAAGCCGCCGCTCGAGAGCAGCTGCCCGACGCGGTCATGGTCGCCACCGATCTCATGGGCGTAAACTCGGAGGGCATCATCAACTTCGAGCTCGGGAGCGGGAGCCAGGCGCTCTACCGCTTCCGCTCCGAAGCGCGATCCAAGCCGCCCGCGGATTTCCCGAGCAACGCCACGTTCTCGTCGAACTGCGTCGTCTACGTGCTCGTGCAAGGGTCCGGCGTGAACACGTTCGTGCCGGACAAGTCGAGCTGCAACACGCCGCTCACCGGCGTCCCGCGCTGCTCGGCGAGGGAGGTCTGGAGCAAGGCGGTCAAGCAGGGCGGACCGAGAGGCAACCTGATCGGCAACCTGGGCTTCAACGGAGACATGATGCTGAACAAGAAGCTCCGCTGGTACGTGACCATCCCGCCGGATTTCTCGGCCGTGATCGACGACGACTGCTGAAGGGCGAGAAGATGCGAAGCTCGGTCGTTTTGATTTTGGCGCTGACATCGGGGTGCCTGAAGGATCTGCGCAAGGACGCGATGAGCGCCGCGCAGACGAGGGCGCAGATCGAGCTCCAATGCACGGTCCTTTCGAGCGCCGTCGAGGCCGAGCAGGGCGTGCCCGGAGGGCATCGCTATCAGGTCGGCGTACAGGGTTGCGGGCAGTACCGAGCGTATCCGGTCATGTGCCAGACGAGCGGGGGGTGTCGCATCGAGCCGACCGGGGCCGAGAGCGCGCCCGCATCGAGCGCGTCCGCGCCGAGCGCGCCCGCATCGAGCGCGCCCGCGCCGTAGCTCGCCTCAGACTGCGTCGCGCCGCTTCAAGATGATGAGGATCACGATGAAGATCGCGACCATCATCCCGAACAG
>JAEZYO010000389.1 GCA_023419055.1 Pseudomonadota bacterium
GACAGACTCTGCTCCTGCCCCTATCACGAGCAGAGTCGGGAGGGCGCTGGTCATTCTGCGAGCGCTGCCGCGCGGAGAATCACCCGCGACGCGTAACCTTGCGCAACACTCGTGAAGTTCTCTCGAGCCCCGGTCGTGACGTCCAGGGCTCGAGAGGCTCGCGCTCGGCTCACCAGGTCGTAAAGTAAGCCGAATTCGTGTTGCCGGCGCTCGAGTGCACGCAGTAGCCGCTGTTCCGCTTCGCCGGCAGGAGCACGTTCGAGCAGTTGACGACCGTGCCGTTCACGGAGACCGTCCCGCCGGAGGCGAGGTTGCCGCAGACCATGCCCTGCAGATCGATCGTCGCTTCATAGCAGGCGGCCTGCGCTCCGAAGTTGATGTTCTGGTACTTCGCGAACGGAGCGGGGTTACTGCACAGGTTTGCGCAGGGGTTGGTCCCGCCGCTGCCCCCGCCGCAGACGTTGGGCGTTCCGCCGCCGCCGCAGGTCTGCGGAGACGTGCAGCCGCCGCACGAGGCCACCGCGCGAGTGACGCCGCAATTGTCGGTGCCAGTCTTGCTGCCGCAGCTGGCGCCGAGTCGCGTGCAGAACGTCGCGTCGGTCTCGGGGGTGCAGCTCGTGCCCTGGATCGTGAGGGTGAGCGTCGCGTTGTTGGAGAGGCCCGTCGCGTCCCTGACCTTCACGATCGCGGTCACGACTCCGGCGCTCGGCGGCGTGCCGGTGAGCGCGCCGTTCGAGCTCACGGTGAGCCAGGAGGGGACGGTCACGGGCTCGAACGTCACGGCGTCGCCGTTCGGGTCCTTCGCTTGGCCCGCCAGGGTCTGCCCGGAGAGCGGAACACCAGCGGTGCCGGTGGCGGTCGGGGGTGCGACGAAATCGGGCGCGCGATAGAGCGCGAGCACGGCGGGGTACGCTTGCTGCGCGTTCAGGTACTGGAGCTCGACCTCCGGGGTCCAGAGGAAGATCGACGTGACTCCCTTCGCCTCGAGGTCCACGCCTGCGGCGCCCGACAAGAAGTGGATGAATTCACCCAGGTTCAGCTGCTTGGTGCCGTAATCATCGTGGCCGTAGCGACCGTCGATCTGCGGGAGGTTCTGCGCCAGAAGCTGGTAGTAGCGCACCATGACGCTCGAGCCGCTGCGCAGGTTGCCCAGGCTACCGTTGTAGAGCGGGTACAGGAGGTCCCGGAACCAGGCGACGCCGTTGTCGTCCTTCATGACGTTCAGCAGGCGATTGAGCTGCCGGTCCAAGAAATTCGGCGGCAGCGTCGTCATGTGAGTGAACAGATCCCAGTGCAAGAAATCCGCCCAGCGATCATCTCCCCACACCGCGTTGCTCGGTGAGCCGTCCACGCGATTGTTGATGGACTCGAGGATGTGACCGAGCTCGTGGAGAGGCGCTTCGATGAGCCAGTCATCGGGACTCTGGTCGTTCCACTGCCAGCTGCCGTTCATCGCGAACGCGATGTTCCGGAAGCCATGGCGCTCATCCATCGCCTGCACGGCTCCCGCCCAGGGGCCGTAGTCGCTGTCGGTGGGATCGTAGTGGTTGGCGACCGTGTAGAGCAGCGAGTCAGCGGGGGCGCCGTAGGTCGCCTTGGCGTAGACGAACGCCTCGTCCATGATCGGGATCAGCCAATCGGCTGCGGCCTGGTCGGGCACGAGCTCGTCGACGTAGAAGGCGACGTTCGCGGTGGAACCGGGGCGCTTGTAGAGCATCCGGGTCTTGGCGTCGTTGTACCACTGCGACTCGCGAAACTGGGAGGGAGCCCCCGTGAAGGGCAGCGTCGTGGCGCTCACCGTGCTCGACGTGCTCGAGCCCGCCGCGTTGATCGCGCGCACCCGGAAGTAGTACGTGGTGTTCGGGCTCAAGTTCCAGACCACCGCTTCCTTGCTGCCGGGGCCGGTAGTGGTCGTGACGACGCCGCTCGAGAAGCTCGAGCTCGTCGCCGCGTCGATGGCGAAAGACGCTTCTGGATTCTGCTTCCCCGAGTTGTCCGTCCAGGAGATCTTCACCTGAGTCGGCGAGCGGAGCGCCGGCTGGGCGATGGTCGGAGCGGTTGGCGCGAGGAGCGTGCCCACCGGATTGCCGAAGAGCCTCCACTCGGCGATCTGGAAGTCACCGGAGCCGTTGTTCTTCGTGACGCTCAGGCGATAGCGGGTGAACGACTGCCCGGTGTTCTTGGTGCGGGTGAAGACGCGCTGCTGGTAGCGCGTGCCGAACGTCTGGTTCACGCGACTGTCGAGCTCCACCTCGGTGCCGCTGGAGGTGATCCCGAAGAGCTTCCAGTCGCGGGGATCGCGCACCGGCTCGTCGTTGGCGGCGACCATAATGTAGTGCTTGAGGTCGGTTGCGCTGGCGGTGGTCTGCTCGAGCTGGATCGGGTCCGTCGTCGAGGGCGTGTTCGGTGTGTAGAACTTGGTGTACGGCGTGTTGTCGGTGATGTTCTGGATCACCTCGCGCTCGTTGCCGGCAGATTTGTTGGAGGTCGGGGCGGCGTTCGAGAGCGCCGTGTAGTCCTGCAAGCCGGAGGCGGCGGCGGCCGTGACGACGCGGGTCGAGACGGGCGACGGCAAGGCGCGGACCGTGCCGTTGAAGGCCTGGATTTGATAGAGATAGGGCGTTCCGGGCGCGAGCGTCGCGTCGGTGTAGCTCGAGACCGACCCGCCGCTCACGGTGGACTGGACCAGGCTCACACCGTCGTCGCCGATGCGCTGAACGTAGTAGCCGGTGGCGCCGCTCACCGGAGTCCAGGTGATGGTCGCAGTGGTGCCGCTCAGCGTGACCGCCGGCTTGCCGACAGCGGTGGGCGGAGTGCCGCTCGGCACGGTCCCGCCGACGCGGAACCCCGAGAGCTCGAGGTCGTGGTCATCCCACTCCTCGCTGACGTCGAGCTTGTAGAAGATGTAGGGCGTGGAGTTGAACGTCGCGCAGGTCGAAAGATCGGTCGAGCGTACGGTGCAGACCGGGAAGGTCCGCGTGCTCATGGCCGAAAAGGCCTCGTCATTGCGACGATCGAGCTCGACCCAGGTGTAGCCGTCGATGGACCCGGAGAAGGTCCAGTTGCGCGGCGCGCGAGACGGTAGGTTGCTCGAGGAGATGTCGTAAGAACGGATGATGGTGGGGCGCGACGTGCGATACCGGATCCAGCCGCTCGTGGGCTCCATCCAGTACTTGGTGCTCGTGTTGGGCGCGCTCGCGGTCCCGTCGATGAGGTGCTTCGGCGCCTCGTCGGGGCGCGCCGTGCCGCGCTGGACCACGATGTTCGACGGGTCCGTCGGCGTGTAGTCGGTGTCTCCGGCCCTGAGGGCAGCGGAGCTCGTTTCCGTGTCATCGCGAGCGGGCTCACCCCACTCGGACGCGCCCTCGGGAGCGCTACAAGAGGCCCCCATAGCGAGCAGAATCGGAGGCAAAACGAGCGTATTCAGGTATGTCTTCATGGTTCGGGCGTGACCTCTCCCCTGTGAGCACAGAGGTACTGGTCAGAGCCCGCGTAGCGACCGAACCTTCGGGGAGCCGTGCCGATTTTCTCGCCGGCAACCCGCCAGAAAGCGGCTCCTCGAGACGGCTCACGAATCTCGATTCGAGACTCGTGGCATCGCGCCTCGACTCGTCGGGCAAGCGCGGCCGCGCGGTCAGATACGCGCCAGATTCAAGCAGAGCGAGAAGAGCGCTTCCAGTACCAGCGAGCCGAATAGGCTCCACCGAGCGGAACGCCGGCCACGAACACGAAGGGGTACGAGGCTGTCCACCAGTCGGGCGCCCAGGAACAGGACGCCACGACTCCCGTCACGATCCCGAGAACGATCATGCCGGCGTACGAAAAAACGCAGCCGAGCAGACCGATGAGTCCCGAGACGAAGGCGAGCTTCACTCGGCGCGCGTTCAAGCCGGCTTCGCCTCCGACGACACCGCCTCGATCAGGTGATAGTGCCCCGGCATCAGCTCCCAGACGAAGTAGCGGTGCTCGCGGTCGCTCGGGAACATGTCGGACGTCAGGTGATCGAGGAGCGGCAGAGCGCCGTCCACTCCGATGAGCGGCGCGTCGGGCGAATCGATGCGGTGGTGCGCGTAGAAGGTCTCGACGAGCTCTTCGTCCGTGAGGCGTCGCTCGGCGAGGAAGGGATCGGGGCTGCTCGGAGCGAGCGAGCCGGAGACGCGATCGTGGAAGCTCGCCCAGGAGCGGCCCTCGAGCGCCGAGACGATGGCGCGCTTGGTCTTTTCGAGGCGCTGATCGAGGCCGGCCGCGCCGAGGAGCACCCGGAGCTGGCCGAGGAAGTTCGAAAACAGGACCGCCGCCGGGCCCTGGTCCTCGAGGAAGCGCTGGAAGCGCGTCGGATCGGCGAGGATGAGATCGTCGGTGACGAAGTCGACCTGCGGATGCTTTTCGAGAGGGGCGCGCGCGAGGCGGCGCTGGAAGACGAAGCGCGCGACAGGATCGGGCTCGAGGCAGATCAGCCGATCGAATCGCTCGAGGGTGAGCGGCTCGATGCAGTAGCCGCCGCTCGGCCCGACCACGACCAGCGTCTTCTCCGGCGGGTGCCAGGCGTAGAGCCAATCGGCGAGGTGGAAGCGGAAGGGCCACCACAGTCGCTTGGCGTGGCGGAAGCCGCGCAGGTGATAGCGCAGGCCGCCGGCCGGGTTGAGCCAGGCGGGCCCGGCTGCGACCGGCGCGGTCAAGGGATGCGCTCCGGCGGTTTCGAGGCTCGCTCGGAGTGCTTGGCTTTGGAGAAGGTGGTCCAGATGCCGTCGATCAGGCGCTCGTGCGGCGAGAAGCGCGCTTTGTAACGCATGCGCTCGCAATCGCCGATGTAGAGGCCGAGGTAAAGGTGCTGGAGGCCCCAGGTCTTACAGAGCTCGACCTGCCGCAGGATCGAGTAAGTGCCGAGGCTCAGCCTGCCGTAATTCGGATCGTAGTAGCAGTACACGGCGGAGAGCGCGCGCTGGCCGCGATCCACGAGGGCGACGCCGATGAGCTCCGAGCCCGAGAAGTAGCGCATCTCGAAGCTGTCGCAGCAGGTCATCACCAAGAACTCGCGGTACCCGTCGAGGTCGATGCGGCTCTGGCTCTCGCCCAGGCCGCGGAGCTCCTTGTGCAGGTTGTAGAGCTCGACGCGGCGCATGTCCGCCATGGGCGTGCCGATCTCGATCCGGAGCTCGCGATCGCCTCGCTCCATCACGCGGCGCTGCGTGCGGTTCATGGCGAAGGTGTCGACGTCGAGCCGGATCGGCTCACAGGCGCGACACGACGGGCAGGCGGTGCGGTAGAGGAACATCCCCTGACGGCGATCCCCGCTCTCGAGCCGCTCGTCGAACTCCGATGAGCGAAGCATGCGCGTCGGGACCCTGAGCGGGAGCACCGCGGTCATGCCGTTGAGGTAGGGACACGCCTGCGGCTCGTCGTAGACCACGACCTCTGGCGGGGTGGTGGGGATCACCAGAGGGACGTGGCGACCGCGAGTCATCGGCTCAAGGTTTCAGCGTGAACGGGTGAGGGAAGAGCTCCGCCAGCGTGACGACGCGAACACCCGCGGGAGTAGCGGTGACGATGGTGACGTCACGACCGAACTCGGAAATGACTTGGCGACAGATGCCGCACGGCATGGCTGGCTCCTCGGCTTCAGTGTACACCGCAACCCGCACGAGCTCACGGTCACCGTCCGCCACCATCCGCGTCACGGCGCTCCGCTCTGCGCAGATCGTCGCACCGTAGGTGGCATTTTCGACGTTCGCTCCGACGTAGACTTGCCCGGAGGCGGCCTCGACGGCCGCTCCCACGAGAAAGCGCGAGTAGGGGGCGTAGGCGCGCTCTCGCACGAGCGCGGCGGCGTCGAGCAAGGCGCGGAGCTCGGGGGCGAGCGTTTCCGCCGCGATCAGGACGGAGGGCGACTCAGCCACGGGCGAGATCCTCGCGGATCAGGCCGAGCCACGCGCGGAGGAAGCGCGTCAGCTTGTCGCGCGCGCTCGCGGCGATCTGCTCGACTTCCTCGTGGTTCAGCGGGCGGTCGGTGCGCCCCGCCGCGTAGTTGGTGATCACGCTGACCGCGCCCACGCGCACGTCGCGGTGGCGAAGGGCGATCACCTCGGAGACGGTGCTCATGCCGACCGCGTTCGCGCCGAAGTTGGCGAGCATCCGGATTTCCGCGGGTGTCTCGTAGCTCGGGCCGAGCACGCCCGCGTAGATACCCGGGTTCAGACGCACCCCGCTCTTGCGCGCGGCGAGGCGCGCGAGCTCGCGGAGCTCGCGGTCGTACGCGCACGACATGTCGGGAAAGCGCGGACCGCTCTCGTCGGCGGGGCCCGTGAGGGGGTTTTTCCCCGTGAGGTTCAAGTGATCTTTGATCAACATCAGATCACCGGGACCGAGCTCGCTCGTGATGCCGCCCGCGGCGTTCGTCAGCAGCACGACCTTGCAGCCGAGCTCGGCGAGCACGCGCACGCCGAACACCACGCGGCTCGGCGCGTGACCCTCGTAGAGATGCACGCGGCCTGCCAGGCACGCGACGTTGATGTCTTCGAACGTTCCGAGCGCGAGCGTGCCGCGGTGCCCTTGAACGTGCGGCTCCGGGAAGTACGGGATCTCGGAGTACGGGATGATCGTCGCTCCCGAGATCTCGTCCGCGAGACCCGAGAGGCCCGAGCCGAGGACGAGCCCGACCTCGGGCGGCGGGAGATGGGGGGCCTTGCTCCGGACGGCGGCGGCCGCGGTGCGAATTTCGGTCAGGGAGGCTCCGGGAGCGTCGAAGCTCGAAGTCATCGCTCCTCTTTGCGCTGGGAAAACGCCGGGGTCGAGCCTCCCCTGTAGGATTCGGAAAGCTCGTCTGGACGGTCCGGCCGGGCGTGACTATGGTTCCGCCCCCTCGGTCGCCGGGCCCGTCCCGCCGAGGCATTTGACGTCATGGCAAACAAGTTCGCTGCGTTCCTTCAGGATAACAAGATCGACCCCCGGCGCCTCGTCGTCGCTTCGTCCGAGATCGAGAAGCTTCGACCCGAGGATCGCAAGGCCAAGCTGGCCAAGCGCCTGGCGAAGAAGAGCGGCGCCGCCCCGGCTGCTCCCGCCGAAGGTGAGAAGCCCGCGAAGCGTCGCTCCGGTCGCCCGGTGACGACCCAACTCGTCGCGGCCGCCGCTGCTGGAAAGCCCGTGTCGGGCCCCGGCAAGACCCGGATCTTGCGCGCGCTGAACCGCGTCCTCGAGCAGAAGAAGAAGAGCGCGGTCGAGCTCAAAGCGATTTTCTGATTCTCGACGCTTTCTGAAAACTTCGGCGGCTCCTTGCAACGAACCTGGTTGTGAGCCGAGCTAGCGGAGCCGCCTTTGCCCCAGTGTGGGGCCATTTATCGCTCGCCCCCACTCCCGGCGCCGTTGCGGACAGGGTGGGGGCTCCGAGCGGAATCCCGCAATTCGAGCGCGAAGCCGGAGCGCGAGTTAGGCTTCGGGTCGTGGATGAATCGGAAGCGCTGATCGCGCGTTGCCAGGCGGGAGACCTGGGGGCGTTCACCGAGCTCTTCCGGCTCCACCAGAAGCAGGTGGCTCGTCTCGTGGTGAGGCTCGGGGCGCGCTCCGCGGACCTGGAAGATCTCGTGCAGGAGGTCTTCGTCCAGGTACACCGTAGCCTTCCGGACTTCCGGGGACAGTCACGCTTCTCCACCTGGCTGTATCGGGTGACGGTGAACGTCGTCCTGATGCACCGCCGATCGCAGCGCAGCCGGCCGGTGCTGACGGACGCGCTGCCCTGGGGCAAAGAGCACTCCGACCAGGCCCTGCCGGACGAGGAAGTTTCACGGCAGCGCCGCGTCGCGGCGCTCTATCGCTTGCTCGATCGCCTGACCGACAAGAAGCGCGCGGTGTTCGTGCTGCACGAGCTCGAGGGGCTCGCGCCCGCGGAGATCTCGAAGGTCGTGGGGGCGCCCGTGCTCACGGTGCGGACGCGGCTGTTCTACGCGCGTCGGGAGATCGCGGCCCTGATGCGAGAAGAGCCGTCGCTCGCCGCGCTCGCGGACGAGCTTGCGACTCCCGAGGCGCCCAAGCCGGCTCGATCGACGAGAGTTCCCCAAAAGGAGCCGGTCTGATGTCGCGCGGCGAAGAAGCGAGCGCGCTCGGGCCGGAGGAGCGCGCGCTGCTCCAGGTAGCGAACGAAGAGCGCCACTTGCCGGGGCCCGAGATCGACGCCGAGCTCGTCGAGAGTCGAGTGCTCCGCAAGATCACGGCCGAGGCTCCTCCGAGAAGGAGAGCGCCGAAGCTGCCCGTCGCGATCGCCGCGGCGTTCCTCGTGGCCGCGGGCGTGGCCGTGAGCTTCGGCCTGAAGCATCACGGAACTCAGGCGGCGTCGTCGGCCAGCGCGGAGCACACGCAGGCGCTCGCGGGCGAGAAGCTCGCGCTCGGTGAAATCGTCGTCGCGGGTGCCTCGCCGCTCACGGTCGAGCACGCGGGACACGCGCGCTGGACGCTTTCGAAAGGGAGCCGGGCTACTCTCGAGCGGCGTGACTCGGTGGTCGTCGTGCGCCTGCTCGCAGGCGAGCTCGAAGCGGACGTTTTGCCGCGTCCGGTGCCGGAGACCTTCGTCGTGGAAGCGAGCACGGTGCGCGCCGCCGTCCACGGCACGCACTTCGTCGTGAAGTACCGATCCGATGGCGTCTACGTCGGCGTCAGTGATGGCGTGGTCATGGTGACGCGCCAGGGGACGGGTGATTCGACGCCGCTCCGCGCGCCCGCTGACCAGACTTTCGTGGTGGACGAGCAGCCTCCGAGCGCTGCTCCCGCGGTACGCAGCCCGTCCTCGCCAGTCACCCCTCCGCACGCCGCAGCGCGCCCGGCGGCGCACGTCCCCGCAGCGCCCGGCGCGGCGCTCCCGGAAGAGCCGCCGATCTCGGCGGTCGAAGCGGGGGTGAGCGAGGTGGTGAGCGCCGTTCAGCGCTGCTTCGTGTCGAGCTCGACTGCCGACTCCGAGGTGCAGGTCTCCGTCAGGAGCACGGTGTCGTTCCGGGTGCTGCCGAACGGTGAGCTCCGCGACATCCGCTTCGAGCCGCCGCTCTCACCGAACGCCACCGCGTGCGCCCGCGCGGAGCTCGGTGCGGTGCGTTTCTCCGAGAGCCGTCAGGGCATCGCGCTGAGCCGCGTGCTCGAGCTCGAGCGCTGACCGTTTCTTCGGGTTCGAGCCCTTGACCTGATTGCCTCCATCGCGCGCCACCACTACTGATGCCGCATGGGATCGCTCTACGAGCGGGCGGAGCGGTGGGAAGGAGCTCTGGGAAGTGAACGGCTCGAGCTGTCGCTCGTTCACGTCAAGAACGGAGGGGCAGGCCCGCGCCTGCTGCTCCTGCACGGAAACCCGGGCACGCTCGATGACTTCGCCGCGCTAGTCCCGCACCTCTCGTTCGCCGGGGAGCTCTTGCTGGTCGATCTGCCTGGCTTCGGTAAGAGTCCGCCGGCCAAGGATCCGCAAACCATGACTTTGGCCGGGCTCGCGCGCGCGGCGCTCGCGGTCACTGACTCACTCGGTTGGCAGACCTTCGAGGTGGTGGGGCACAGTCACGGCGGCGGCGTGGCACAGGCCCTGGCGTGGGGATCCAGTCAGCGCGTCCGGCGCCTTCTGCTGCTCGGCTCGCTCGGCTTTCCGGCGCACTCCGCGTACCGACAGCTCGCCCTACCGGGGGCCGGTGCGGCCATGCGGCTCATCGCAAGCTGCGTGGGTTTGCCCGGCGCAAGGGCCTGGCTCAAGGCCGTACAGAAGGGCATCGCCCAGAAGGCTTTCTACCCGGAGCCGCTCCCCGACGGTCGGCTCGAGCGCGAGGTCGAGCGGATCCTGTCCGCGCCGACCATTCTGAGCAGCATGGTCGATGTCGCGAAGGGCGGGCCCTGCGCGGAGCTCGCGCAGAACGTCGCGAGCATCGCGAGCCCCACGATTTTCCTGCACGGTGAGTCGGATCGGCTCGTTCCTGCTCGACACAGCCGGCATTTGCACGAGCTCCGGGTCGCCGCCGGGCGCGACTCCGGGTTCGAGCTGGTCGCCGGTGCGGGCCACATGCTACCCGTCACTCACGCCGATCTCGTCGCTCGGCGCCTGCGAGGGTTGAGCGCGCCCTTCGCTTGAAGCGAAGCTCTACCGCTCGCGGCGAAACACGATGGCGCGGCCTTCGCCGACCATCCAGCGCAAGCTGTCCTCGTTGTCGAGCTTGAGCTGCACCGTGTCGGGCTTGCCTTCCTTGCGATCGACCGCCAGGCGCACGTCGTTGTTGTGCACGCTCGTCACCTTGTAGACCGAGGAGCGGGGCTCCTCTGCCGGGATCGAGACGGTGAACGAGCTGCCGGCGAACTCGAAGAGCACACCCTTCGCCCAGCCCGTGGCGGCCGCGACGTCGCGGTCGTCGAAGTTTTCGACCGCTTGTCCGAACCAGCGGCCCTCGAGCTTGCGCTGGAGGGGGTGCCCGCAACCGAGCAATGAGAGACTTGCAGCAACGACCAGGACTCCAACCGTGGAGCGCATTTCCGGATCGTACTGACCCGAACCACCTTTGACTACATTTGTGCACCCTTTGGGGTGACTTCGATAAGTCAGGGGTTTGCCAGCACTTCCGCCACGATCTGCCGGAAAGCTCGGTAGCCCTCCACGAGGCGCGGCCCGGGGCGGCCGAGGTAAGCCTCCGGCACGCAGTAGACCCGCCCCCGCTCGAGGGCCCGCAGCCCCTGAAGGGCAGGGCGGCGGTAGACCACGTCGGGGCGGTACTTCTCGGGCCGGACGCCGCACCAGGAGATCACGATCGCGTCGGGATCGAGGCGAGCGACCTCATCGTCGCTGAGCGGGGTGCTCTTCACGTCGCGCGCGCCGATGGGGTTCGCGGCGCCGGCGGCGTTCAGGAGGTCGGTGACCCAGCTTCGGGCGCCGGGGGCGATCACGGGCTTGGGCCACCACTCGACCAGGATCTTCGGGCGTCCCGTGTCGGCGGGCCCCGCGGTGGCGTCGATTTCGCCGCGGAGTCGCGCGCTCAGGGCCTCCGCCTCGGCGGTTCGGCCGAGGGCCGCGCCGATGAGCCGGATGTCGGCGTGCACGTCCTCGAGCGAGATCGGCTCGGGCGCGATGAACGCGAGGCCGCTCTCCTCTAGCGCCTGCACGTTGCGCTCGTGTCCGGGCACCGTGAGCGAGGCCACCACGAGATCCGGCTTCAGTGCTCGAATCTTCTCGATATCGACGCGGAGGTCGGGCCCGACGCGCGGAAGGCTACCCACGACCTCGACGGGATAGTCGCTGTGGTCGTCCACGCCCACCAGAGACTCCGCCGCGCCGAGCGCGCAGATGATCTCGGTGTTGGAGCAGGCCAGGGATACGACTCGCATGAATCCTCGTGCCGCGTAGACTCGCAGCTTTTCGCGATCGCCACGATCATAGCGCGAAGAGGGCGGTGCTTGACGGCTTCGGCCGGGCAGAGGAAGGCTCGTTCGACCTTATGTCAGGGAGAAGCGAGAGCCAGGGCCGGCCGGCGACCGCCTGGATCGTGACCTGGATCGCGTACGCGAGCTACTACGCGGGCCGGAAGGGGTTCAGCGTCTCCAAGAAGACGATCCGCGACGAGCTCGGCGTGAGCGAGTCTGCGCTCGGCGCCATCGACACGGTCTACCTCGCCGCCTACGCGCTGGGTCAGTTCGTGAGCGGAGCGCTCGGTGATCGGGTCGGTTCCCGGCGCCTGATCAGCGTCGGGATGCTGCTTTCGGCCGCAGCTTGCGGCGCCTTCGCGAGCGCGAGCACCGCCATCCTGTTCGGTGTCTTCTTCACGCTGAACGGCTTCGCGCAGGCGACGGGTTGGCCCGGCACGACCAAGGCGATGGCCGAGTGGACCACGGTCGACAATCGCGGAAGCGTCATGTCCTTTTGGGCCACCTGCTACCAGGTGGGAGGGCTCGCGGCGTCCTGGGCTTGTGGCTTCTTGCTGGCGAAATACGGCTGGCGCTCGACGTTCATCGCGCCCGCGGTGTGGATGGCGTTGGTCGCGATCCTCGTCTACGCCTTCTTGCGCCCGGGGCCGGGCGCCGGCGCTTCGAGCGAGCAGGAGGGGCCGTCGCCGGAAGACATCGTGAAGCTCCGTCGCGAAGCGCAGCGACAGGTGCTCCGGAGCCCCGCGCTCTGGTCCTACGGCGCAAGCTACTTCTTCATCAAGTTCGTCCGCTACGCGATCCTCTTCTGGATGCCGTACTACCTCTCGAACACGCTGCATTACTCCGGCAAGCAAGCGGCGCTCGTGTCGACGGCGTTCGAAGTCGGTGGAACGCTCGGCGTCATCGTCATCGGCAACGTCTCCGACCGGGTGCGCCGCCTCTCGCGGCCCGCTCTCTCGTTGCTCTCGCTCGTCGGGCTCGGCTTCGCGCTGCTCCTCTACTGGCGCGTCGAAACTTCCGGCTGGGTCGCGAACATCCTCGCTCTCTCGCTGATCGGCGCGCTCCTGTTCGCCCCCGACTCGCTGCTTTCGGGCGCTTCGGCGCAGGACGCGGGAGGCCCCCACGCCGCGGCGACGGCGACCGGTATGGTGAACGGTGTCGGCTCGGTCGGGGCCATCCTGGTCGGGGCCATCTTGCCGCAGCTCAGTAAGTCGTGGGGATGGGGAGTGCTCTTC
>JAEZYO010000393.1 GCA_023419055.1 Pseudomonadota bacterium
AGCTTCGAGTTCGCGGGGGTCGGCAACGTCGCGGCGCGCTTCCTCGCCGGAAACGAGGGGGCGAGCGAGCGCGCGACGCCGCTCGTCCGGCCGGGCGTGCTCGGCAGCGCGTTTCGGAGCGTCACGACCCAGCGCATGCCCTTCGAAGAGGGCGACCTCCTCCTGCTCTACAGCGACGGAGTGCGGAGCCGCTTCGACGCGCTCGCGCTCCGTCTGCTCGAGGCGCGCGCCGCCGCGGAAGACGTGGTGGCCACGGCGGGTCGCAACAACGACGACGCGAGCTGCCTCGTCGTGCGCGCGATGGCTCCGAGCCTCGAGGCGCCCCTTTCGGCGAGCGCTCCGAGCGCGCCGGGGACGCCCGAACGAAGGGTCCCCCTGCGCGTCCCGGGCGACGCCCAGGTCGCCGCCTTCGAGACTCGCCGGGTCGCCGGAGAGCTCGGCGTGCCCGCGCGCGCTCAGTGGGAGGCGGGTATCGCGGCGGCGGAGCTCGCCTCGAACGCCCTGAAGTACGGCAACGAAGGAGTCCTTACTCTGCGCGTGATACGCGGCGAGATCTCGGAGCTCGTCATCGAGGTCAGCGATCGCGGCCTCGGTCTGCCTCGAGATCCCGCCAAGAACCCGCACCAGCAGCCGTTTTCGAGCCGAAACGGCCTGGGCGTGGGGCTCGAGAGCGTGCGGCGTTTGATGGATGAGCTCGAGATCCAATCGTTCCCCAAGCGCGGGACGCGCCTGGTCGCCCGCAAGCGCTTCAAGCCGTGAAATAGGCCAACGTTTCACGATTGCGGTAGAACCCGAGCATGAAAAGTTCGGGGTTCGTCGTGTTGGTCGCTGCCCTCGGGGTGAGCGCAGCGTGTGGACAAAAGGAGCCTGCCGAGGGCCCGACCGCCCATCCGCCTGCCGAGCCGCTCACGGTGGTGCCCCCGAGCGAGCCGCCGCCGCCCCCCGCCACCGCCGAGCCGACCGAAAGCGAGCCCGTGCCCCCGCCGCCGAGCGAGCCGAGCCTTCGGGAACTGTGCGCGAACGTCTGTACGAAGGTCGGGGCCAAGTGCACCGCCAACGTGGCCGAGACCTGCAACTTGAACTGCGATCGCTACGACAACGTCGACGCTCGTTGCGAGAAGGTCGCGCGTGAGGCGCTGATTTGTGCCGAAGCGGCCAAGGACCTGCCGTGCGCGAACGTGGCACCGGAGAGCTGCGGCAAGGTGTTCAAGCGCATGGCGAGCTGCCAGCGCTCACCGGAGACTTTCGCGGAGCAGGTCGAGGAGCAGCGGGGAATGCCGGCCGGCTGGCAGCGTTTCGAGCCCGCCGGAGGCGGCTTCGCAGCGTTCATGCCGCAGGGCGTGCAAGAGGCGCCCGCCGGGCAAGAGGTCGTGTACTCGGTGAACGCCGGCAACGTGCGGTACGTGGTGCGGAAGCTGCCGCCGCCGACCGAGAAGTTTACGGCCAAATCGCAGGTTCGCCTCGCGATGGCTTGGCTCTCACCCTGCAACTTGAAGCTCAAGCTCCACGGGCAGGTGGAGAAGGACGAGCGCATCAGCGTTCACTACGACTCGGCCTGCAAGGACGGCAACGAGCGTCACGGCGCCTTCTACATCACGAAGACGGCGCTCTTCGTCGTCGGTATCGAGGCCCCGGCCGGCGAGCGCGGTGACATCGACGCCTTCGTCTACGGCTTCACCCCCAGGTAAGCAGCGTTGCGTGCCGGCAACGCTCCGTTGCGTCGTCGTCGTGACAGCATAGTCGCCTCGGGCGCCGGCTTCGGACTACCCTGCTCGGGCCATGAACCCCAGCAAGCTACTACTCGTGTGTGTACCGTTCGTGCTCGCGGTCGCGTGCGGTGGCTCGCAGGGAGCGCCTGAAGCTCCTGCAGCTCCGCCTGCGGAACCGGCCCCTGCCCCCGCTGCCACCGAGGCCACTCCGCCGCCCGCCGCCAGCGAGGCTCCGCCCGCCGAGCCAGCGCCGGCTCCGGCCCCGGGAGCTGCAGCGAAGCCTTTCGACCAGATGAGCCGCGACGAGCAGATCGCCTTCATGAAGGACGTCGTCGTGCCGACCATGAAGCCGCTCTTCCAGGCTCACGACGGCAAGGCGTTCGCAGAGTTCGGCTGCATCACCTGTCACGGACCCGGTGCCAAGGAAGGCAAGTTCGACATGCCGACGTCGGCGCTGCCGAAGCTCGACCCGAAGGACGGCTTCGCGGTGCACAAGAAGAAGACTCCGGAAATGATGACCTTCATGATGGAGAAGGTGCTGCCGGAGATGGCAAAGACCCTGAACGAGCCGCTCTACGATCCGGCGACGCACAAGGGCTTCGGCTGCGTCGGCTGTCACGAGCTCAAGAAGTAGTCAGCGGCGAGCGCGCGGCTTTCTCCTCGTCTCGTTCTCGAGCTCGGCGCGGCGAAAGCAGTCGAGCACGTGATCATTGACCACGCCCACCGCCTGGAGGTGCGCGTAGACGATGGTCGACCCGACGAAGGAGAAGCCGCGCCGCTTCAGATCCTTGCTGATGGTGTCGGAGAGCGGCGTTCGCGCCGGCACCTCCTTGATGGAGCGGAAGCGGTTCACGACAGGCTCGCCGTCGACGAAGCCCCACTGGTAGTCGGAGAAGCTTCCGAGCTCTTCCTGCACGGCGAGGAACGCGCGCGCGTTCTTGACCGCCGACTCGACCTTCAAGCGATTGCGAACGATGCCCTCGTTTCCGAGCAAGGAGCGGATCTTCTTCGCGTCGTAGCGCGCCACCTTCTGCGGATCGAAGCCGTCGAACGCGCGGCGATACGCCTCGCGCTTGCGCAAGATGGTGATCCAGCTCAGGCCGGCCTGCGCGCCTTCGAGCAGCAAGAACTCGAAGAGCTTGCGGTCGTCGTGGACGGGCACTCCCCACTCCGTGTCGTGGTACTCGACGTAGAGCTCATCGGTTCCGGCCCACGCGCAGCGGACTTTCGGCGCTGATTTCTGGCTTGGCATCGGCCGGAGGCTATCATGCCCGCATGAGCGAGCTCTCAAGGCTCACGGACGGGGTCGAGCTTCTCGGGACGGAAGATCTGTACGGCGCGCAGCGCAGAGAGATCGTCGCGCGCGCAGGCGTGCACGTGTCGCGGCTCGGCTCGTCGCTCGTCGCCGCGCTCTCGAACGTGCCGAGCGGCGTGTACTCTCGCGTCATCGGGCTCGGACTCGACGGACCGGTCACGGCCGAGTCGGCCGGCGCCGCGGTCGAGCGGCTGCGCGAGTCGGGCGCCACGCGAGCGTTCGTGCACGTCTCTCCTTACGCCACGAGCGCGACGGGCGAAGAGGTGAGCGCGTTGCTCGAAGCGCGCGGCCTCACGCGGCATCCTCGCAGCTGGGTGCGTTTCGTCCGCGAAGCAGGGGCGGCACCCGAGGCGCGCAGCGATTTCGTGATCCGCAAGGCACGGCCGGAAGAAGCGCTGCGCGTCGACGAGATCGTGCGCACTGCGTTCGAGCTCCCGGAGGCCGCGCGGGGTCTCTACGCGGCCGTCGTCGACAGGCCGCGCTGGCACGTGTTCGTCGCAGAAGATCGCGCGACGTTGGTCGGCGCTGCGGCGCTCTTCGTCGAGGGTGACGTCGGCTGGTGCGCGTTCGGCTGCGTGCTCGAGGAGGCGCGCCGGCGCGGCGGGCAAAGCGCGCTGCTCGCCGCTCGCATCGATCTCGCGCGAGCGCTCGGTTGTCGCGTGCTCTTCTCGGAGACGGGCGAAGCCGTCCCCGGAGATCCTCAGCACTCGTACAAGAACCTGCTCAAGTCTGGCTTCCGCGAGGCCTTCGTTCGCCCGAACTACCTCTACACGCGCGCCTGATCAGCGAGACTCGCTGCGGCGCGCCTGCTCGGTGTCTTCCACGAACGCCTTCAGGTGACCGAGCCGCTTGGCGCGACGGTTCCAGGCAGCTCCCACCGTGAAGCGGAAGACGAGGAAGTACAGCAGCGTGAGCGCGCCGGGGATCGCGTAGACAGGAGGAAACGGCTTCTCCATGGCGCGCGCCAGCACGGCCACGATGACGTTCGCGCCCATGCCGAAGAAGATGCCGATCAGGCACGAGAGCGCGAGCGCCCTCAAAATTCCGATCTTCGAGTGCCGCTTGGGGCGCAGGAAGAGAAAGGGACCCCACTCTCGATCGCGATCTGCCAACTCGTTCAGCTTGTTTTCCGTTTCCACTGTTCCCTCGCTGTCACACTGCGACGCGACCCTCCGGAAGGCTTCGCTTCACCCCGAGACAGCTCCTTTCCGCTCATGGACGGACGAGTTTCGGGCCACGTAAGTCGCGAGACCGTACTAAGTGTCAGTCTAAGTCGAAGTACGCTCGATGCACCGAACGACAGTCGCTTTACTCTTGCTCGCGTTCTCGTGCGTCGGATCTGCGGCGCTGGCTCGATCGCGCGGCATCGCCGCCGAGAACTGTGGCTGCCACAACGGGGGCTCCGACTTTTCGCTCTCGCTCCTCGCCAACCCCGATGGGTTTTCACCTGGAGCGGACGTCGAGCTGACGGTCACGTTGAGCGGTCCCCAGGGTGGTGGGCTGTTCGTCACGACCGACGGCGTCGGCACCCTCGAGGCGCTGCCCGGCCAGGGCCTCGGCGCGCTCGGCGACGGCCTCGCTCACACGAGCGTGAAGGCCGCGACTTCTGGCCAGACGACGTTCAAGTTCGGTTGGACGGCGCCGTCGAGCCCAGGCGCGGTCCGTTTCACGGTGGCCGGGGTCGGCGCCGATATGAACAACCGGACCTCGGGCGATCTCGGCAAGACGGAGTTTTTCGGCTTCGTCTTCGGATGCGAGCCTCAGACCTTCTATTACGACGGAGACGCCGACGGTTACGGTCGCAGCGACTTCACGCCGCTCATCGGTTGCGTCGGGCAGCCGCCAGCGACCTACGCGGCGCTCGAGGGAGACTGTGACGACTACGACTCGGAGACTTTTCCTGGCGCTCCCGAAGTCTGCGATCGCGAAGACGACGACTGCGACGGTGAGATCGACGAGAACGCCGTGCCGGTCGAGCTCTGGCCCGATGAGGACGGCGACGGCTACTACGGCGAGAAGACGGGCGAGCCACTGATGGGTTGCGAAGGCCTGCCCGGTTACGCGGCGCTGGCCGGTGATTGCGCGCCCGACGATCCGGCACAGAACCCGGGCGCGGAAGAGCTCTGCAATTTCGTGGACGACAACTGCAACGGCGATCTCGACGAGCGGGTGCGCCCCACCTGCGGCGAAGGTTGGTGTCGGCGTGAGAGCGTGACGTGCAAAGCCGAGGACTGCATGCCCGGCAAGCCGAGCCCCGAGGCGTGCAACCTCATCGATGACGACTGTGACGGCGTGATCGACGAGGAAGCAACGTGCGAAGGAGACCGCGAGTGCGTCATGGGCGAGTGCGTCGCTCTCGGGACCGACCCCTCGGGAGCGGGAGGAGCTTCGTCCGGAGGTTCAGGTGGAAGCGCGAAGCTTCCGCGAACCTCCAAGCGCCCGTCCGGGTGCAGCGTGACCAGAGAGTCGGGTGAGGAAATCGCCTGGCTGCTTGGTTTGGGGTTGCTGTTCGGTGCCGGGCTTGCTCGTTCAAATGCCCGTAAAGATTGGTAAATCAAAAATTCTTGCGACTCGCGACGGATCGGTGACCAAGGCCCGTTGAACTCGATGAACCGCCGGCGACGCCGGCCATCGAAGGAGATAGTCGTGAAGAAATCGGTCAGCCTGCTCGTGTTCGCCCTCACCACCTCCACCGCCGCGCTCGCCTTCGCCTGCCCCGGTAAAGGCGGCGGCAAGGCACACATGGACGCGAACGGCGACGGGAAGGTTTCGCTGCAGGAGGCGCTCGACGGCGCGAAGAAGCGCTTCGAACACAAGGACGCCGACAAGAACGGCGCCATTACCAAGGACGAGCTCGGCGAACGCGGTGCGCAAATGTTCGCGAAGCACGACGCCAACAACGACGGCAAGGTGACGCTCGCCGAGATGCAGGCCAAGACTCGTGAGTGGTTCGGCAAGGCCGACAAAAACAAGGACGGCTTTTTGACCCAGGATGAGATGCCGAAGCATGGTGGCCGTCACGGCTCGAAGGCGTGATGTCTCCCCTCGGCCGCGCGCCGCATGAGCTCTTCCGACACAGCAGCGACAGCCGACGAGGATCTCGTCGTGCGGATCGCAGAAGGCGACGCGGTCGCCTATCGAGAGCTCGTGCGGCGCCACGCGGCCCCGCTGCGTCACTTCTCGCTCCGGCTCCTGAAGAGCGCCACGGAGGCGGAGGACGTCGTTCAAGAGACGTTCCTCCGCCTCTGGCAGCGAGCGTCGGACTACCGGCCCCAGGCGGCCCGCGCGAAGACGTGGCTCTACCGGATCGCCCACAACCTGTGCATCGACAGGCTACGCGCGCGGAAGCCGCTCGCCGATCTCGACTCGGACGAGCTGCCGCCGCTGTCCGCGCCACAGGGCGCGCTGCTCGACGAGAAGCGCCGCGCCGAACGCCTCGAGAAGGCGCTCGCGGGCTTGCCGGAGCGTCAAGCTGCGGCGGTCACGCTGGTCCACTTCGAGGGGCTCTCCGGATCGGAGGCGGCGCACGTGCTCGAGGTCAGCGAGGGCGCGCTCGAGTCGCTCTTGTCACGCGCGCGCCGAGCGTTGAAGGCCGCCCTTTCGCAATCCGCTGAATGAGAACCGTCATGATCACACCGCTCTCCGAAGAACGCTTCCGCGAGCTGCTCGACGCGTACGGCGCCGAGATCTCGCGCTTCCCGGAGCCCGAGCGCCGGGCCGCCGAGCTCCTCTTGGAGAGCTCCGAGAAAGCCCGCGGCTGGCTCGCCGAGGAGCAGGCGCTCGACGCGCGGGTGGAAGAAGCGCTCTCGGCAGCGCTCGAGCCGCTGTCGCCGGAGCTCGAGCGTCGGCTCGAGAGCATCCCGATTCGTCACCGGCAAACGAAGCAGGGTGGCCGTGTCGTCCGGCTCTTCGTGCCGGCGATCACTTGGGCCGCGGCGGCGTGCGTGGGCCTCTTGCTCGGAAGCGGCGCCCTTCCGTTCGGTGACGACACGAGCTCGAGCGACGAGGCTGCCGAGGTGCAGAGCGAAGAGGAAGAGCTGGTCGCGCTCGCCGTCGGTGACGAAGAAGGCTTCGAGGTTTGGCCGTGACGCCCCTTGCCAAGAAGCTCACGGTCGCGCTCGTCATTTCGGTCGCGCTGAACCTGCTCGTGGTCGGCTTCCTCGTGGGCCGAGGCTTGAAGCGCGGTCCGGGCGGGCACGGTGATCTCCACGGCCTGAGCGGCCCCGAGTCGAGGCTCCCGCGGCATCCGGTTCTGCACGAGGCGATGGATCGACATCGCGCCGATTTCGCGGGACGGCGAGAAGCGGTGATGAAGGCGCGCAAGGCCGTGGCGGAAGCGGCCCGTCGAGAGCCATTCGATCGCGCGGCGCTCGAGCAAGCCCTCCTCGACCTCCGCAGGGAGACGGGTCTGAGCCAAGAGGTCATGCATCGTGCGCTCGTGGAAGCCTGCGAGAAGGCGAAGCCCGAAGAGCGGCGTGTGCTCGCCGCCCAGTTCCTCAGGGCGCCGCACGCGCGCGGCCGGTAGACAAATCGTCACGGTGTGACCAGGCGACCCGGAGGGAACTTCCCCGAGCCGTCGCTCTCTCGTTCGCGAGCCACGCGCTCGCGGGCGTGTCCGCGCATGGCGCGCACGGGTGGCGCTCACCGCGGAAAGCTCCGCGCTCTGGTCCGACGTTTGTATGAGAGGGGGGGCACGAGGGAGAGGAACGCCATGGAGAACATCATGGAGCTATCCGGGCTCGCCTTCCGAGGCGAGGCGCTCGACCGCCTGAGCTCGCGCCTCCACGAGTCCAAGACCGCCACCAAGCGCGGCATCGAGAACGCGTTACCCGTCTCGATCGCGGGGCTCGCCGAGCACGCCTCGAGCGAGGGCAAGGCGGAGGAGCTCTTGAGCACGTTGCGCGGGGGCAACTACCCGCACGTCGACGCTTCCGAAGTGTCGCGGGTGGTCGCCGATCCGATCGCGACCGATCGTATGGTCGAGTCCGGAGCCGGCTTCTTGAGCCGGATCTTCGGTAACCGCGTCGGCGCGTTGATCGACGCGGTCGCTGGTCAATCCGGCCTGAGCCGTTCGTCGGCGTCGACGCTGCTCGGCCTCGCCACTCCGCTCGTCCTCGACGCCGTCGGTAAGGAGACGCGCGCACGAAACCTCGACGCCCGGGGCCTCTCGCGCTTCCTGACCGATCAGGAGCGCCGCGTCTCCGGCTGGTTGCCCGAGAACTTCAGCGCCGGGTTCGGTGGATCGCGACGGCTCGAGCGGGCCGAGGGACGGGCTCACCATCTGGTCGGCGAGACGCGAGGTCGCATCGACGAGGCCAAGGAGCGCGTCGGCGATTGGGCGCTCAGGCATCGCCAACATGGCGGGGAGCGCGTCAGCGATGCGCGCCTGCATGCGCCGGTCGTTCACGACCAGAGGGCGAGCCGCGGCCTGGGCTGGCTC
>JAEZYO010000399.1 GCA_023419055.1 Pseudomonadota bacterium
GCGGTGGCCTTGGCAGACGGCTGACCCGAGCGCTTCTCCCACGCCGCGATGCCGAGCACGCCTTCGGCGTTACAGGTATGAAGGGGGCCCTTGAACGAGCCGGGCAGCGCGGCTTCGTCGCGCAGCCGATCGCCCGCGAGCGCCTTGATCACCAGCTTGTTTCCGGCCTCGCCGCCTTCGACCCAATAGGCGCGGTCAGCAAACTGCGCGGGCTTGGTGAGCGGCGACTCGGCGCCGAGCTTCTGATCCTTTCCGGGCTTCCCGTCCTTCACGCGGACCGCGACGAAGCCGCCCTCGCCGCCTTCACCCTCGATGGCCAGGCCGTTCACGGCGAGCCCGCTCGTTCCGCCCCGCACGCCGAGGCTCTTTCCCGTCTTCAAATCGTAGGCGACGAGCCCGGTCTCGCTGAGGCCTGCCACGTAGAGACCGGCCTGATCTTGCACCAACCGAACCGTTTGCAGCGGCAGGTCCGGCACCTCCGCCGCGGGCGCCACACAGCTGAGCTTGCCGAAGCCGGACGTGATCTCGCACGCGGTCGGCTTGCCGCGGCCTTCGGCGTCCTTGAGCAAGAGCACGGCGTGCCCGTCGGAGGCGAGCCACGGCCCCTCGAGAGCCTGGGGCTTCGACGCGAAGCTCTTCCAACTCTGTTGGTTGACGAGCGGCTCGGGCGCGAGCGCCGGCTTCGGCACGCCGGGCGCGGCGGTGGCCGTGAGCTCGGCCGCCTTCGCGCTCTCCCAGAGCTCGGTGGTCGTCGGGATCAGGCGCTCGTCGTTCGCGACCTTGCAGCTTGCCTTCTCGTCCTCGCAGCCGAGGCGCTCGCGGAGCTTCCTCCGGAAGAGGTCCTGCTTACCGGACGTAGCGAGCGCGGCGTAGAGATCGTTCGCGTACTTGTTGCACGTCGCCGGCCACGCTTCCTTGCCCTCGCCCGCGGGCGGACTCGCGAGCTGTGCCTGCCTGACCTGCTTGAGGCGAGCCGGGAGGTCGCCTTGCGCCGCGTCACCTGCCAAGCAGGTCGAGAGCGCGTTCCAAGCTTGGGGCGCCTGGTCCCCCGCGCAGCCTCCGACGCTCGAGCCGAGCGCGACGAGAGCCGCGATTCGCGAAACACTGCTAGCCGGACGCTGCACCCTGAACGTCTTCATGGCGCGCACGATAGGTCAGACAGGGACGTTGCAGCAATCGAGCTCCGAGCGGCCCAGCGAGCCGCTCTGGATGTTTCCAGCCTCACGGCGCTGGATCGGCGAGTACACTCGCGTTTGGCATGGAATCCACGACCCCCTCGGGCAAGCTCGACCCTCGCTTCGCGGCCGAGCGCCTTTTTCGTGAACGCTACCCGGAGGCAAAGTCGCTCTTCTGCGGCGGCTCGGTGGTCCGCGGGGAGGGAATGCCTTCGTCCGATCTCGACGTGGTCGTCTTGTTCGAGCGCGTGGAGCGAGCCTTCCGCGATTCTTTCTCCTTTGCGGGCTGGCCCGTCGAGGTGTTCGTCCACGATGACGAGACGCTCGCGTACTTCATCGACGATGACGAGAAGCGGGGGCGCCCGGCGCTGCCGCAAATGATCGCGGAAGGGTTGGTCGTGCCCGGTCCGAGCGCGGCGTCCGAGCGCTTGCAGGCTTGGGCTCGTGAGAGGTTGAGCTCGCCCCGAGCGCGCCCCGCACCGGACGCGTTCGAACGAGCGCGCTACGCGGTGAGCGATCTGCTCGACGACTTCCGGGACGAGCGTTCGCGGAACGAACAAGTGGCGATCGCCTGCGCGCTCTACCCCGAGATCTGCGAGTTCGTGCTCGCCGCACGAGGAGCCTGGTCCGGTCACGGGAAGACTCTGCCGCGGAAGCTCCGAGCGCTCGATCCTGACCTCGCCGCCGCGCTCGAGCACGGCTTCGATCGCTTCTTCCGCGAGGGTGATCGAAGCGAGGTGATCGCCGCGGTCGAGCGCGCGCTCGCGCCGTTCGGGGGCGCGCTGTTCGAGGGCTATCGATCCGACGCGCCGGCAGAGTGGCGCGTGCCTCGGGAGCTCGTCCCGTGGTTGAAATAGTGGGTCCGAGCTCCGCGTGACGGGGCCATACGTTTCGGGTTAGCCTAACCGGCTGCGTCGCACTCGAGGCACCATGGAACCCACTCAACCGCTCGATCCGAACGAACTACCGAACGATGCACAGGCCCGGCTCGCGCTCGGCGAGCGACTGAAGGAGCGCGCGCGGGAGACCTTCGCTCGCGGCGAGCTCATCTCCGCGATGCTGTTCGCGTCCGACGCGCTGATGCTGTTCCCGAACGAGCGCTCCTACCTCGACCTCGTGGACGAAATTGCGCTCGCGTCACCCGACCCGCTCTCCACCGTGCCCGTCGCGACGGGCGCGATCCACGTGGCGACGGGCGCCGTGCGCGCGCGCATCCTGATGATGCAGAAGAACCTTTCGGAGGCCGTCGACTGGCTCTGTCAGGTGATCGACGTGGCTCCCGATCTCGCGTACCTGCCGTGGCTCGTGCGCTGGTGTCAGCCGGAGGTGGTCAAGCGTCTCGGCTGGGAGGTGTTCGCGCGCCACGTGGTGCGCACGGTGCTCCGCGTGGGGCTCCAGGTTCCGGCGAAGCCTCGCCCGGACGATCCCCGGCTCGCGAACGTGCAGGCGGGCGCCGAGCTCTTCTCCGCGCTCCGCGCGGCGTACCCCGACGAGGCGGTCCTCTACTTCGGAGAGGCGGTGCTGCGTCGCCGGCTCGGCGATCCGAACGCCACGCTCACCGTCGCGCTCGAGGGCACGCGCCGCTTCCCTCAGGATTGGAAGGTCCAGATCGCCGCGGCGAACGCCTTTCGACAGGCGGGCAGGCCCGAAGAGGGGTTCGTGCACACGCAGGCCGCGCTCGCGCTCGACCCCAAGGACCATTCGCCCCTCTTCGACGCGGGCTGGGCGTTCCTCGAAGCGAGACAGTACGAGCGCGCCACCCAGATCTTCCACGAGCTCCTCACGCGCGAGCACGACTACCCCGACGCCAAGCCGTCGTTCCACTACGCGCGCTTCCGCGCTTACCAGACACCGGAAGATCGCAACGCGCTCTTTCTCCTGCGGGAGCGCGAGTGGTGGAGCGAGCTCACGCGCGAGCTCTGCGACGAAGTCGAGCCGATGGAGGTCTACTACACCTTCCTGCAAGGCCCCGGCGACGCCTCCGCCAAGGCGGGGCGAGCGTTCGCGCGCGAGATCGAACCGGTCTTGCGCTGCTGCGGAGCGGGCCTCTCGGCGAGCATCGGGCTCGAGAGCAAATTCCTGGAAGCGCCGAGCGTCGGCATGGCGTTCGATCTCGTGATGCGCAGCATGGGCGCGAACGGCAGCCTGGACATCCAGATCGAGGAGATCCAGCAGCCCGATCCACGCGCGGACAAGGCGCAGGTGCACTATCGGCTCTGGTCCTATCAAGGCACCACGCCGCAAAAGCTCTACCCGGCCGCGGACGCTCGCGCGCAGCAGGTGATCGCGAGCATCGCGACGCAGCTCTACCGGCAAGACGTGTGGGAGGGCGCCGCGCGCGCCATCGCACAGCAGTGGGGCCCCGACTGGCTGCACGGCTTCCTGGCCGTGATGACCGATCCGCCGCTCCCGCCCGAGGACTCGGGGTTCGACGGCTTCTTCTGGGTTTATCGCTGCCAGGTCGCGGCGGCGCTCGTCGTCTCGCACCTCGGCGGCTGGGAGAGCGGCCCCGGCAAGACCGCGCTCTACTCGTTGGTATTCGGGCCGAGTGACTGGATCACCGAAGCCGCGATCATCGCGTTCGGCTTCCGCGCGCGTGAAAACCCCGCGCTCCGCCCGGAGGTCGAGCAGCTCTTCGGTTGGCTCCGGAGGCAGGCGCCCCCGCGCGGCTACACCGGTTGGGAGCACGTGCTCGCGCACGTCTGGCTCGGCCTTGGCGCGCACGCGCCGGACACGAAGGCGAACCTCGAGGCCTGGATTCGAGAGCTCGAAGAGGATCCCGCGAAGAGCAACCGCGTGAAGCCGCCCACTCGCCGCTACGCCGGGCTCACCCTCGAGCAATATGCAGAGTTCTGCGAGGAGCGCGATCGCATCATGGGGAACCTCGGGCAGCGCGGCATCGGCGCGGTGGCGCCCGCCGTGCTGCACCAGCCGCCGCCCGAAATGGTGGCGCTCCTCCAGCGCTTCAACCTGCCCTTGAGGAGCGACGCGAGCGGCGGCTTGAACCTCTACGTGCCCGAGTGGCAAGAGGCGCTGAACCACAGCAAGGAGCTCCAGGAGCGCTTCATCGAGCTCAAGGAGCTTCGAAGCTTCGCGAAGATGGGCGTGAGCGCCGAGGAGAAGAACGCGCTCGACCAGATCCGAGACGGCAACATGGACATGCACCTGCGCATGGCGCAGGCCCAGCAGGCTCAGCACGCCATGGCGCAGGGCGACGCGGGCGATCCCGATCCGCTCGTGTTCCCGGGGCAACCCGTCGCGAAGCTCAGCGACTACGTCGGCATCCTCAAGGGCATGCAGACGGGCGACATGGTCGGCGCGCTCCGGCGCTACGGCCTGGACATGATGAGCTACGGCAACGTCGCCACGGCCTGGGGCGCGAAGATGGCGGCTGACCCGCTGCTCACCGAGAAGTTCACGCGCATGATGAACGGTTAGGCCCGAGCGCGCACCGTCGAAACGGCCGTTCACCCCGAAGCGGGGCGAGCCTGGAGCATCGTGGCACCGCTCGCCGTTCGCCCTGAATCGGGGTGCGTCGAACACCGCAGGAGCGCTGCAGTTCTGGGCGTTGCCCGAGCTCGTCCGCGTGTCGAACCTACTGCTCCATGGATCGCGTGGTTTCTGCTCTCGGCTGCGTGCTTCTCATCGCGTGTGGTGGAGACGGGCCCAGCCCTGCCACCAAGAACGGCGCCGGTGGCAGCGCCGGCGAGCCCAACGCCGCCGGCGGTGGAGGCAAGGGAGGCACGAGCTCGAAGCCGCCTCACGGCGGCAGCGAGAACGGCGGTCACGGCGGCGAAGCTTCACGCGGCGGTGACGGCGGCCAGAAGAACGAGGGCGGCTCGGGCGGCAAGATTGGACCGCCCCCGACGGGCAAGCCCGGCCCACGCTTCATCGGCCGTGTCACGAACGACCCGGACGGGCGGAACTTTGCGTGGTCGGGCAGCGCCGTGGAGCTCCGCTTCACCGGTACCGAGATCTCGGTCACGCTCGACGACTGGGGCCACAACTACTTCGAGGTCATCGTCGACGGTCAGCACCACGTCATGTCGGTCGGCTCGGAAGAAGCGACCTACCTGCTCGCGTCGGGGCTCGATCCGGGCGAGCACGAGGTCTTGCTCTATCGGCGAAGCGAGGCCTTCTTCGGACCGACGCGGTTCGTCGCGTTCTCGGTACCGGAGAGCCAGTGGCTGCCGTCGAACGTCCCCTCCGGTAGGAAGATCGAGGTGGTCGCCGATTCGACCGCGACGGGCTACGGCATCGAGGGCCCGGATGAGCACTGCGGGTTCTCGGCCGAGACGGAGAACCACTACATCGCGTACCCGGCGATCGCCGCGCGCGCCGTGGACGCCGAGGTCAACACCATCGGCTGGTCCGGAATCGGCGTGTACCGCGACAACGACGGGCACACCGAGAACAACATGGCGCTCCGCTACCCGCGCGCGGTCCCGACCGACGAGACCAGCACCTGGGATTTCTCCCTCTTCGTCCCGCAGGCCGTGGTCGTCAACCTCGGCTCGAACGACTTCGTCGCCGACGATCCGGGTCAGGAGTTCGAAGACGCGTACGAGGAGCTGCTCGACACGATTCGCTCGCACTATCCCGACGCTCGGATCTACGTCGCGGTGGGCTCGTCCACCTCCGGCTCGGAGTACAGCCGGCTCAAGCCGCGGCTCGAGGCCATCGTGACGTCGCGCCTCGCGAGCGGCGACAACGTCGCCCTGCTCGATTTCGGCACCACCGGAGACGAGGCGACCTACGGCTGCGACTGGCATCCCGGCCAGGCCACGCACCAGCTCATGGCAGACATCCTGGTCGAGGCGCTCCGGCGCGACCTCGATTGGTGATCAACGCGGGAACGCCGCGGCGCTCGCGATGATTTTGCCCACGAGCCCATAGCCGAGCGCTTCCTCGGCGTTCATCCAGTGGTTGCGCCCGGTGTCGGCGACCAGCTTGTCGTACGGCTGGCCCGTAGCCTCGGCGAAGATGCGATTCAACCGCTCCCGCATCGCGAGGATCTGTCGCGCTTCGATCTCCACGTCGGACGCTTGCCCTCGCACGCCGCCGCTCGGTTCGTGAAGGAGGAAGCGCGTGTTCGGCAGCGCGAAGCGATTCTCGCGTGAGGCCGCGCAGTAGATCAGCGCTGCCGCGCTCGCCACCCAGCCGCTCGCGAGGATCCGCACTTCGGGCTCGATGAAGCGGATGACGTCGAAGATCGTGTCGCCGGATTCCACGTGACCACCCGGCGAATGGAGGAGTACGCGAATCGGTTCCGCCCCCTCGGCGGCGAGGGCGAGCAGGTCCCGGGACGCGGCTTCGGCGAGCTCGGTCGTGATTTCACCGAACAGGAGCACCGTGCGCGCGGCGTACAGCTTGTCGCGCGCGAGCGAGCGTGAGGCCGGGTTCAACGGGGATTCTTCGTTCCGCATGCTCCGATTTCTGTGTTCCGGAACGCCCTCTCCGGCCATACCCAGAACGCTCGAAGCTATGCCCCAGAGTCTCCGGGGTGGCCGAG
>JAEZYO010000356.1 GCA_023419055.1 Pseudomonadota bacterium
GATCAACAGTATCCCGCTCGGCACCTGGACTGCTCCCGGTCGGGTCGCCGAAGTGCTCGGAGGGCTCCGCGCCCCGCTCGGGGTGATCGCGGTCCTCGGCAATCACGACTGGTACAACGACGGCGACGCGCTGACCGCCAGCTTTCGCGAGAACGGCGTCGTCGTGCTCGAGAATCAGATCTTGCCCATCGAGCACCGGGGTCGGCGCTTCTTCGTCGTCGGGCTCGCCGACGAGCTCACGCGAGAGCAGCGAGTGGACGAGACGCTCGCCAGGTTGCCGCCCGGTGAGCCGGCGCTCGTCGTGGTGCACGAGCCCGATGTGTTCCCGCGAATCGATCAGCGCGCCTCACTGACGGTCGCCGGCCACACCCACGGGGGTCAGGTGCGGCTGCCCTTGCTCGGGCGGCCCATCGTCCCCTCCGAGCACGGCCAGCGCTACGCAGCGGGACACGTCGTCGAGGGCGGGCGCCACCTGTTCGTGACGACCGGCGTCGGGACCAGCATTTATCCGGTGCGCCTGGGCGTGCCGCCCGAGATCGCCCTCCTTACTCTGCGCTGACGCATCCGCCGCTCGAAAGTGATATGACCTCGGCCGAATGCAGCCAGGGTCGGGCGGTCCGATGCCGACGAAAGCGCTCTCCCGCTTCCAAGAGCTACCGGTTCTTCAGCGCTTGAAGATCGGCCTGTGCGCGGGCTTCGTTGCCTTTCACATCGGCGTCACCCTGGTGCGCGGCGCATCGACCGCGCTCCGCGACCCTGCGATCGAGGTGCTCGGCTGGTACAGCGAGGGCCTGCGCATGGCGACCACCTGGGGCATGTTCTCCAAGCCGCCCGATCCGACCGACGTGGTCGTCATGGGCGTGCTCGACGACGACTCTCGGGTCGAGCTCTCGCACACCGATCCGCAGCGGCGCGACTGGTTCGGTCGCATCAAGGACGTCCGGCTGCGCAAGATTCAGAACAAGCTGTCGAACCCGGACGATCGGAGGGCTTGGGGCGAGGCTTATCTTTCGTACTTTTGTCGCGCAGGGGCGGAGGGAAAGCGCCTGAAGCGCGTCGAGCTCGAGCTCGTCAGGCATCCCGCGGACGCGACGCTCGAGACGCCGGACAACCCGGCGAAACGCGAGACCGTGCAGTCGCTGAAGTGCGGCCGGCGCGACCGGAAGGAGCGCCGCCGATGAAGGCGTCGCACGACTCCGTCGATCTCCGCGATCGCTTCGTGCGCTTCTGGACCGAGCCCTCGAACGGCAGCGCGGGCTCACTCTTCAGGATCGCTTACGGCTTACTCGCGACCTGGACGGCCCTCGGGGTGTTCCTGAACCTCGAGCGCTACTACGGCTTTCGCGGCCTCGTCCCGTGGGAAGCGGTGCAGGGTTTCCCCGAGCAGCGCTATTCCCTGCTCGCCCTCGCGCCAGAGAGCTCGCTCTGGCTCACGCTCATCGCCGGCGCTTTCCTCGCCGGCGCGTTGATGATCACGGCCGGCGCGTGGCCGCGCGTCGGCGCGCTCCTCGTCTACGTGACGAACGTCGGGCTCCAGCACAGAAACCCGTACGTGCTCAACAACGGCGACCGGCTCTTCTTGATCCTCGCCGCGCTCTCGATCTTCTTGCCCTTTGGCGCGCGCTACTCGGTCGACGCCTGGCGCCGCGCTCGAAGAGGTTTGCCGGCGCCGGCGGTCGGAGTCTGGGCGCAGCGGCTGATCGCGCTCCAGGTGTCCTACATCTACCTCTCCTCCTGCTTCGCCAAGCTGCGGTACGCCGAGTGGCGGCAGGGTACGGCGGTCCGGGACGTGCTCTCCTCCCCGGTCTTCTCCGAGTGGCCGATGCGCGTCGACTTCACGCCGCTGGTCTGGTTTCTCACCTGGTCGACGCTCGTGTTCGAGTTCCTGTTTCCGCTCCTGATCTGGAACCCGCGCTTGCGGCCCTACCTGCTCGTCGCCGGGCTTTTGTTTCATGCCGGCATCGAAGTCACGATGACGATCCCGATGTTCAGCGCGGTCATGATCACGACTTACGCTTGCTTCTTGGACGATCGAGAAGCCGAAGCGATCGTCACGCAGGGCAGGCGCGCGCTCGCGCGTCTTTTCTCTCGAGAACCGCGCGCCGCCGCGGCTCGAGAGACCTGACGGCCGGACTCCGAGCGGGATCTCGAAGCGGGACGGTAGGCCCGAAGCCCGCCCGGGTTGCGCGAATCGTGCTATCTAGGCGGGTCGAACCGCCTTGGACGAGACCCTCAGCACCAACAATTTCGAGCTGCCGTGGCGGCGAACCCGAAGCGGGCCGGCGCCCGATTCTCCGCACCTCGTCATCGCTTGGTCGCTGGAGGAGCCTCAGAGGATCGGAGAGATCGCGGCTATCCCGAGGAACGGGGGGATCTTGGGCCGAGGGGGCAACGCGCCGGACGACGCGCCGTTCGAGCGCGTCTCCTTCGCTCGCCATCGCCCGGCGTCGGTCGAGCCGACTGCTCCGATCCAAGGTTCACGAGTTTCACGTCACCAGCTGCTCTTGATGCCGGCCGAGGGCGGTGAGCTCGACGTCGAGTCGCTCGGGCGCTGCCCTCTCTCCGTGAACGGAGTGCCGGTCACCAAGGCGCGCGTGAAGCCCGGGGACACGCTGACCCTGCGCAACGCGCTCATCTTGCTCGTAGCCCCTCGCCAGGCATCGCGGCTCCCTTCGGGCGCCACGGCGCGCACCTTCCCCTTCGGTCAGGCAGATCAGCACGGCATCGTTGGAGAGAGCGTCGCCACGTGGGAGCTCAGGAACGCGCTCGAGTTCACGGCGGCTTCGAAGGAGCACGTGCTCCTCCTCGGGGAGAGCGGCGCAGGTAAGGAGCTCGCGGCTGGCGCCCTCCACGCGCTCTCGGGCCGCCCAGGCGCGATGATTTCCCGCAACGCCGCGACGCTGCCCGACAGCCTCGTCGACGCCGAGCTCTTCGGAAACGCCAAGAATTATCCGAACCCCGGGATGCCGGAGCGCCGGGGCCTGATCGGCGAAGCCAACGGCTCCTCGCTCTTTCTCGACGAGATCGGGGAGCTCTCGCAGACGATGCAGGCTCACCTGCTGCGCGTTCTCGACCGCGGCGGCGAGTACCAGCGCCTGGGAGACTCGAGCCGACAGTTCTCGGATTTTCGCCTGATCGCCGCGACCAACCGCGATCCTTCGACGCTCAAGCACGATTTTCTCGCGCGCTTGCCGGCCCGCGTGAAGCTCCCCGGGCTGAACGAGCGCCGAGAAGACATTCCGCTCCTGGTTCGCCACCTGCTGCATCGCCTCTGCAAGTCCGCGGGCGAGCACCTGTTCGAGCGCTTCTTCGAACGACGCGGCGGCGCCTACGCCGAGCCGCGCATCGATCCGGATCTGATCGAGCTCTTCCTGCGGCATCGCTACACGACGCACGCTCGTGAGCTCGAGCGCCTGCTCTGGCTCGCGCTCTCGACCAGCCCCGACGATTTCGTCTGCGCCACGCCGGAGCTTCGCGAGGAGCTCGGAGGGTCCGCCCCGGAGCCCGAGGTCGAGGTGGATCAGAGCGCCGTCGAGGCAGCCCTCGCCGCGAGCGGGGGTAACATCACGCGAGCCACGCGGCTGCTCGGCCTCCGCAACCGCTACGTGCTCTACCGGCTGATGCGCAAATTCGGGATAGCGACGCGGGAGTAGAAGAGCCGCTAGGGCTGGGTTTCTCCCGCCCGCATCGCCCGCACCAAGATCGCGAGCGCCTCGTCCCACGCGACGCCGTGCTCGTCCGTCCACTCGCTGCCGCACGTCTCCGCCAGCGCTGCCTTCAAGGCGACGCCCATCCAGTCGTACATCTCCGCCGTCACGCCGTAGCCCTGGTGGTCCGCGCCGAGCGAGCGCAAGTTCTCGTCGAGCCACGCGGGGTCGTCGATGTGATCCACCGCCGCCATCAACGTCTTCGACAGCATGATGCGCTGCGCGTTCAGCGAGTTCTGTTTGAAGAGCGCGCGGGTGGACGGGTAGTCGCGAAAAAGGATCTCGTAAAAGAGCCTCGGGAAGTCCGGATCGCGCAGCAAAGAGAGCTCCAGGCTCTCCTCGAGCAGCGCTCGCCGGCGCGAAGGTACGTCGCTCATCGGAGCGCGAGCATAGGCGAACCCGAGCTCATTGCCAGGGGTTTTCCAGCGGGTTTCACGCCTCGAAAGTGTGCGCGCACACCCCGCGCACACTCCGCGCACACTCCGCGAGCTGCGACAGCGCATGACGAGGCGCCGGCTTTCTCGAAGATCTTGCTACCCCGTCCCTCATCAAGACTTGGCACGTCCACTGCAGTGGCGCCCCGCGAGTGCGACCGGACCCTTCTCGCGCTCTCGAGGAACCCATGAGCCTGAACGTCGTTCTCTTGCGCCAAAGCTTCGAAATGGTCGTCGAACAGAGCCCCGAGCTCACCCACCGCTTCTACGAGATCCTCTTCGAGCGGTACCCGGAAACACGCGGGATGTTCCCGAAGAGCCGTCAGGCCGATCAGGAAAAGATGCTGACGCAGGCGCTCGTCGCCGTGATGGATCACCTCGAAGACTCTCCCTGGCTCGTCAACACGCTCCACGCGCTCGGCGCCCGGCACGTCGCCTACGGCGTCCGCGACGAAATGTATGCCTGGGTGGGTGACGCGCTCTTGACCACCCTGCGCGAGGTAGCGGGGCCTGCCTGGAACGCCGAGCTCGAGCAGGCCTGGTCGGACGCCTACGGCGCAATCGCGGGCCTGATGCAGGAGGGTGCCCGGCTGGACACCTCCTTCAAGCAAGCGGCGACCGTGTGAGGAGGCGACGCGCTCGGCGACAGGTGGTACGCTCGGCCGCTCTGCCGTGAGGCCGAGCGAAGGGATATCGCCGTGAGCCAGAGCGAAAAGGCCGACAGCCCGCCCGTCTACGTGATCGAGAACATTCCGGTCGGTGGCAAGAACGAGGTCCCCGACAAGGAGATCAAGTCGGAGTTGATCCCGACGCCGCCGCACCTGCGCATTTTCCCGGAGCTCGGGCGCGGCGGCATGGGACGCATCCACCCGGCTACCGATCGGAACCTGCTGCGACACGTCGCGCTGAAGCGCCTCGACAAGGAGCTCGCGAAGGAGCCCTTCTACCGCGACGGCTTCATCGCCGAGGCGCAGATCGCGGGCCAGCTCGAGCACCCGAACATCGTCCCCGTGCACGAGCTCGCCGTGGACCAGAACGGGATCCCTTACTTTACGATGAAGCTCGTCCAGGGGATGACGCTCGACAAGTGGCTCAGGAGCTCTCGCCGGCCACCAGGGTCGACCGAGCGCCTCGAGGAAGGGCTCGAGATCTTCCTCAAGGTTTGTGACGCGGTGGCCTACGCGCATCACCGCGGGGTGATTCATCGCGACCTCAAGCCGGAGAACATCATGGTGGCGGGCTTCGGGCAGGTCTACCTGATGGACTGGGGTCTCTCCCGCTTGACCAAGACGCGCCCGGCGTCGGGCTCGAACGCGCAGATGGAAGCGCCCGGACCGGTGGGCACGCCCGAGTACATGGCCCCCGAGCAGGCGCGCGGAAATCCCGCTGAAATGGACGAGCGGTCGGACGTCTTCGGGCTCGGCGCCATCCTGTACGAGATCGTGAGCGGCAGGCGCCCCTACGGCGATCACCGCGACCAGAACGTCATCCTCGAGCGCGCGCAAGCGGGCCAGGTCGTCTCGATCGACGAGGCCACGATGGGGATCGGCGTGTCCAAGCGGATCCGCTCCATCGTCGCCAAGGCGACCGCGCCGCGACCGGACGATCGCTACCAGGACGTGCTGGAGCTCCAGCACGAGGTGCATCATTTCTTGCTCGGCGGCCTGCACTTGCCCCGAAAGCTCTTCATGCCGGGCACCATCATCATGCAAGAGGGCGATCCCGGTGACGCCGCTTACATGATCGTGAGCGGGAGCTGCCGCGCGTTCCGCACGGTCGACGGCGTGCAGGAGACGCTCGCCGTCATGAACGCGGGCGACGTCTTCGGCGAGATGGCGCTCTTGCTCGACGAGCCGCGCGCCGCGTCGGTGGAAGCGGTGGATCGCGTTACGGTGCTGGTGCTCGACAAGGCCACGATGACCGAGGGGCTCGGCATCGAGGGCTGGACCGGGGCGCTCGTGCGAGCGCTCGCGCAGCGCTTCCGCGATCTCGAGCAGACGTTCCGAAGCTCCGGCATGCGCCGGAGTTGAGCGCCGTCAAAACACGCCGACTGCTTCTAGCCCGGCTCCGGACGCGAACGCCGCCGGCAGCACCGTGACTCGCACGGGCGCCGCAGAGGCGCTCTCGTCCTCGTCGGAGCGCGAAGTGAGCGCGAGTAGCTCTCCGCCGAGCATGGTCACCGTGAAGGCGCTGCCCGCGACCACCCACTCCGTCGCTTCGATCCGCTCGAGCTCGACGCCATGGAGCGCAGGGACGGCGAAGCCGATCCCCGCCCCGACCAGCGCGCCGGTCCAGATGTCGGTCGGGTAGTGCCGCCCTGCGCGGACCCGAAGCTGCGCGGTGACCCCGGCGAGCGCGAACTCGAGCCCCCAGACGACGTGTCGCGCCACGAACTCGTCCGTGCGCATCGCGTACAGGATGGAACCCGACATCGCGGCGGTGTGAGACAGGCTCGAGTGCCCCGAGTAGAACGAAGCGTAAGCGTCGGGGCCCTCTCTCTTCACGAACTCCCGAACTTTTGGATCGTCGGAGTGGGTGTAGGGGCGCGGGCGGCCGAAAGCGAGCTTGACCGCCGAGTTGAGCAGGATGTTCGCGGCCTGAGCCTCGCCGTAGATCAGGGCCGCGTTGCCGAGCGCCGTGTCGAAGCCGTCGCTCATCTGGATGGCTACCGGGAGCGTGACCGTCAGAACGAGACCTTGGTCGCTCCCCTTTGCCGCCGACTCGCTGAAGTTTTGGCGGGCGCGCCGGTCCCACGCGCCGAGCGCCCAGTCCGGCCCGGGCTGGTCCGGAGCAAGCAGCGTGAGCCCGAGAGCGCCGACGAGGGCAGCCCCCGTTCCGACGCCATGCCACACGTAATAAGAGTCGGAGCGCGCTTCGGAGAGCGGCTCGGCGTGCGAACCCGCGGTGGCCAACGTGACCGCCGTGAACGCGGCCAGGCTTGAAAGCGCGCGCAGCGTGAACTCTACTCGTGAGCGACGGGTGCAGGATGACGATAAGCTCATGGTGGCTTCGGTTGGCCTGGGGCGGGACGGCGCTCGCCGCGACCGCGTGCGCCTCCAGCAAATACGTGGAGAGCCCGCTCGCGCGCAACCACCACGGCAAGCTCGAGCTCCGCGAGGCCCGCGGCGGGAGACCGACGCCCTCCGAATCGCAGGTTTTGGTGCGGTATTTGCGGGCCGGCGGCGTCTATTTCGAGTGGCAGGGGCAAGCGCTGATGACGGCACCGTTCGCCACCAACTACCCCTTGTTCGGCGAAGTCACGGTCGTCGATGCGCGGCACGTCGAGACGCATCGCCGCGCGACGCTTGCGCGTCACCTTTTGGCTCAGCAGGTGAACCCCGATCGGGCCGCCATTTCCGCCATGATGTCTGGGGGAATGCGCCTCGACCGGGTCGACGCGCTGCTCGTCGGGCACAGCCACTACGATCACATCGGCGACGTCCCGGTCTTGCTCCGCGAGTACCTCCCGAACGCGCGGCTCTTCGTCAACGACTCGGGGAAAAAGATGCTCGCGGGTTCGCCGGATCTCTTTCGCCGCGCGACTTCGATTCAAGAAGAGCGAGGTTTCTTGCCGCCTGACTACCGCGAGCGGAACGGCTTGATTCGCTTTCGTGCGCTCCGTTCCGAGCACGCCCCCAACCTGGAGGTCTTCGGCCATGACCTCTCTTGGGCTCCGGGTGAGCTCGACGAGCCCTGGCGCGAGCCGTTCGAGGCTCACCGGCTCGACGAGCTCCGCGTCGGGACGACCTTCGCCTTCTTGATCGACTTCCTCGATCCTCGAAATCGAGAGCGCGTTGCTTTCCGAGTTCACTACCAGGACGCGGCGAGCACTCCCGACAAGGGCTACCCCGACGCCGAGACCATCGCGGAGCGCGCGGTGGATCTCGAGGTCGTGACCATGCCGGGCCGCGAAACCTTGGAGGCCGGCCCCGAGCAATACCCGAGCGGCGTCCTCCGGCACAATCGCGCGCGGCACGCGCTCGTGATCCACTACGAGGACTTCTTCCGTCGAGTCTTGACCCCGGAGGGCGACTCCAACGGCGTGCGGCTCATTCCCACGCTGGTCGGCGAACACAGCGAGGAGTTTTTGCAAGCCGTGGTCGACGCCATCGAAGCTCCGAACCCCGGCCCCTGCCGAACCCCGGAGCGCGTGGAGGGCCTCTGCGCCGACGCCTTCACGCTCCCTCTACCCGGCGAATGGCTGCTCTTCGACGCCGAGCGACCTACGGATCCCAGATGAAGCCGACGCGCAGCCCGCCCCGCACGAAGTGCTGCGCTGCGCGCCCGCCGCTCGGCACGTAATACTCGTACGCCACGTGGGCGCCCCCCCAAGGGATGACGCCGCGAGTCCGAAGCGCCGAGATCCCGAGGCCGAAAGCGCCGCGCGCGCCGAAGCTGAAGGCGCCGTTGTCGGCTTGAAAGAGCGCGACCGGAGCGGTCTCGAAGTCGTAATGCCAGGCCACGTCGTGCACGCGCAGGACCAGCGGAACGGCGGGAAAATAGTTGATCACGAGCTCGGTGGGCTCGGTGCGCGGCTTGATCATCGCGCCGCCTCCGAACTCGACACCGCCGAGCAGGGTCAGGCGCCCGTCGAGGCCGTAACCTGCGAGCACCCGAGCGAGCCCTCCGCCGCCGAGCGTCCAGGTCCCTTCCGTCTCGCGAACCTGCGCGCTGCCTCCCGACTCGAGGTTCAGCGTGAAGCGGCGGCGGTCGGTTTGTCGACCTGCGAAGTCGGGCGCGGGCTCGACCCAGAAGGGACATTCGTCCGGCGCGCGATCCATCGCGAGCCGCAGCGCGAGCAGCTGGCGCTCGAGGAACAGCGCGTCCTCGACCTCATCGTCGAGCACCTTGCCCTTGCGCTCGTAGAGCGCACGCGCGTCACCGAACGCTTCGTGTCGGCGTTCGAGCTCCGCGAGCGCGGCGCGTCGAGCCGCTTCCGGCGTACGGCAAACGGACTCGAGCACCGGCTTCTTGATCGAGCGCAGGGAGTCCTCGGACAAGAACCAGCCCGCGGACTCTTCGGCGTCGACGATGCGCTCGAGATCCGAAAGCAGCCCGGCCGTAGCCTCCGGCAACGGAGCTTCCGACGCGCGCGCTCGCGCCGTGACCGATGCGAAAGTCAGCACGAAACCAAGGCAGGAGAGCGCTAACCTAGGGCTGACCGGGCGGAGACGCATCGAGCGCCATGAGCCTAGGACGGGATCCCGCGGCTGGCGAGCCCGCAAAGGAGCGTTGTATGAACACCTCATGAGTCTGATGCGGCTCGACCAGGGCGTGCTCCTCTCCGACGGCCTACCCCTCCTCCAGGGCTTGTCGCCCGAGCTGTCGCTCGAGATCGCTCCGTCGAAGATCGAGGGCGCTTTTCTACGCGTGCAATGCGCCGAGGCGAAGCAGCGCTTCCGCGTGCGACTCGGCCGTGTTCCAGGCGTGCGGCGCTTCGTCGCCTGCCACCGCTACGAACCATTTTGGATGAAGCCGCGGGCCGGGACCGACCTCGCCGCGCTGCCCAAAGAGACACAGTGTCTCTGGCTCGAGCTCGACTCCGGTGAAATAGCGCTCGTGGTGCCCCTGATCGAAGCGCCGTGGCGCGCATCCCTCGAGGGTGACAGTGCCGGGCTGTGGGCGGTGCTCGACAGCGCCGATCCCTACAGCCGGGCGAGCGGCGGGCTGGTCGCGTACGTCGCGCTCGGCGACGACCCTTTCGAGCTCGCCGAGAAGAGCGCCGAAGCCGTTCACTGGCGCCTCGAACAAGGCAGGCTCCGCCGCGACAAACCCCTGCCCGGATTCGTCGACGATTTCGGCTGGTGTACCTGGGACGCCTTCTACCAAGACGTGTCCCACGACAAGGTCCGGGCCGGGCTCGAGAGCTTCCGCGAAGGAGGAGTCGAGCCGCGCTTTTTGATCCTGGACGACGGCTGGCAAAGCATTCGCGCTGAGCCGACGGGCGAACGCCGGCTCAGCGCCTTCGAGGCGAACGAGAAGTTTTCTCACGATCTCGGTCGCACGGTGCGGCTCGCGAAAGAAGAGTTCTCGATCAAGACCTTCATCGTGTGGCACGCGGTGCATGGCTACTGGGGCGGCGTCGACGGCGAGACGCTCTCGAGCTACGGCGTCGAGACCTGCCCGCGCTCCTACTCGCCGGAAATCCTCGCGCACACGCCGGTGCTCAACTTCGACTGGTGGGGCCCGCTCATGGGGCGCCCGGCGCTCGAGGCTCTCGGACGCTTCTACGACGACTACCACGCCGAGCTCGCGAGCCACGGCGTCGACGGGGTCAAGGTCGACAACCAGGCCTCGGTGGAGTGCGTCGCGAGCGGCGTAGGAGGTCGCGTGGTCTCGATGCTCGCGCACCGTCGCGCGCTCGAGGCGAGCACGCGCAAGCACTTCGGCGGCGCGCTCATCAACTGCATGTCGAGCTCGAACGAGATGCTGTTTCAGACGCTGGACTCCACGCTGACGCGCACTTCGACCGACTTTTGGCCCAACGTCCCCGCCTCACACGGCGCCCACGTCTACACCAACGCGCTCGTCGGGCTCTTCTTCGGCGAGTTCGTTCACCCCGACTGGGACATGTTTCAGTCGGGACACCCCGCCGGCGCCTTCCACGCCGTCGCGCGCGCCGTGAGCGGCTCTCCGGTCTACGTCTCCGACAAGCCGGGCGCGCACGATTTCGCCCTCTTGTCCCGGCTCGTGCTCTCCGACGGCAGCGTCCTCAGAGCTCGCGGCGTCGGGCGCCCCACGCGCGACAGCCTGTTCGCGGACCCGACGAGCGAGCCGGTCTTGTTCAAAGTTTGGAACGAGAACGCCACCACCCACGTGGTCGGCCTCTTCAACGCCCGCCACGTGGACGGCGACAATGTCGTCTCGGGCGACGTCGGGCCGAGCGACGTTCCGGGTCTCGCGGGCGACGACTTCGCGCTCTTCCTCGTGCGGAAGGACGAGCTGTCGCGCTGCACCCGCGAGCAGAAGGTCGCTATCAGCCTCGCGACCCTCGAGGCCGAGATCGCGACCATCGTGCGGCTCGATCGCGGCGTTGCTGCGGTCGGGCTGCGGGACAAGTTGAACGGCGGTGGAGCCGTGACCCGGCAAGGGTTCGAGGGCGCGACGTACGTGGTGGAGCTCCGCGACGGGGGCGAGCTCGTCGCATTCTCTGCCGAGCCGCCCCTCAGCGTGCGCGCCGGTGGTGAGCCTGTGCCCTTCCGTTACTCGGGCGGACGCCTCGACGCCGACATTCGAAAGGGCGGTCCCATCCGCGTCGAGCTCTGCTTCGAGTAGCGGACCAGTGCGGTGTCTCAGAAGTAACAATCGCTTTGCGCAGCAAGTTTCCGGAGGCGGGAACGCCCCCGAGGACGTGCTAGTGCTGGCGCGGCGTAGCCGCGCGCTTGGCGAAGCCAAGCTCAGAAGGAGCAATCGGAACGATTGCGACTTCTGGGAACGGCACTGGTGCGCTAAAGTTCGGCATTGTCTGCGAGTCCCGCACTCGCTACGGTCGCCTGCAAAAGGAGCGACTGAATGCCGATCATCGATCGCCATCTCCCCGGGACGCCCACCTGGGTCGATCTCATGACGAAGGATCTAGAGAAGTCCCGCGCCTTCTACGGAGGCCTCTTCGGCTGGGAGTTCTCGGTCGGGCCGGCCGAGACGGGCCACTACACGATGTGCACCCTCAAGGGTCAGAACGTCGCGGGCATGGGGCAGCTGCAAGAAGGCGCGCCGTTCCCACCCGCCTGGAGCCTCTATTTCGGGGTCGAGAGCCTCGAGCACACCATCTCCAAGATCACCGCGCGCTCGGGGAGCATTTTGGTGCCGCCCCTGGACGTCATGAACGAGGGCCGGATGGCGGTGTGCGCCGACTCGACCGGAGCGGCGTTCGGCCTCTGGCAACCTCGGCACCACCGGGGCGCCGCCTTGGTGGAGGAGCCGGGTTCCATGACGTGGCACGAGGTGAACACGCGCGAGGCGGAGAAGGCGCGCGATTTTTACGCCATGGTGTTCGACCTCACGCCGCACCAGCTCGAGGGCATGAACTACTACACGCTGAGCAAGGGCGACAAACCGTGCTGCGGCGTGATGCAGATGAACGACGCCACGCCGGCGTCGGTCCCGCCGCACTGGACCAACTATTTCGCCGTGGCCTCGGCTGATCTCGCCGTGAAAAAGGTTCGGGATCTCGGCGGACAAGTCGCGACCGGACCGTTCGACACTCCGTACGGCCGCGTGAGCTTCGTGAGCGATTCGGCGGGCGTGAATTTCGCGATCGTTCAGCTTCCGCCCCAGGCATAGAAGGCGCGACTCCGCGGGCGGGGCGGCGCGACCGTCGATTCAAAAGGCGAAGTTTACGCCGACGCTCGGTTCGAGGCCGAGGTGCCCGCCGCGATCACTGCCGAAGAGGCCGTAAGCTCGGAGCTCGGAGTCGACGAGGAAGGTCTCGGTCTTGAAAATCTCGAGGCCGAGGCCGCCGCCGAGGAGGGCCTCGTCCTTGCCCGTGAAGTGCGCGTAGCCGCCCCGAAGGGAAAAGTACGGGTTTGCGAACTCGCGGGTGCCGTTTCCGAGGTACTCCGAGTAGACGCGGCCGCTCACCGTCAGGAAGAGGCCGTCTAGCCCGTCGGTATCGGAATCGAGCCCGCGGAAGCCGAGCACTTCGAGCGCTATTTGGGGCCCGAGGCCCGCGCTGAACCCGCCCCCGAGATAGCCGTCGTCTCCGTCGTCGCCGCGGAAGTCGTGGAGATAGCTGAGGCGCACCCCCGGGTAGAACTTCGCGCTCGGCCGGACCACGATCTCGGGCGCGGTCTCGACGCTCAGGAGCGAGACGAAGATGGTGGCGCGAGCCGCGCGATCCTTCAAGAAACGAAGCTCGCCCTTGAGCTGCTCGATCTCACCGCGAACGCGGTTGAGCTCGCTCTCGACGCGCAGGACTTCGTCCACGTTCTTCGCCTGCGCGAGGATCTCTTCGTAACGCTTGCGCGCGACCTCCAGGTTCGAGAGGCGGATGGTCGCGTCGTAGAACTGCTTGCCGACGTCTTTCTCGGTCACTTGCCGGCTCTGCACCCACCCTACCCGTTCGAGCGCGTCGAGGAACGCCCCTGCCCCCGCCGTCGGTACCCGCAAGGCGATCTCGGCCCGAGCGACGTTACCGGACACGGAGAGCACGTCGTTCGTCACGACGGCGCCGCTCTTCTGAGCGAGGGTGCGCACCTGGCCGGCGGCGGTTCGGACATCTTTGACCTCGATCGACAAGTGCGCCTCGATGTCGACCATCTTCTTCGCCTGCTCGATCACCTGCTGATCGGAGGCGATCGACGCGGAGGGACCAGGAGCGGGAGACTGAGCCGGCGGAACCGGGGCGCCCGAGGAGGCGCTTTCGGGAGCAGCCGCGACCGCGTCGTTGTCGAGCGTGACCTCGGCTTCCCCGCGCTCGACGCCCATCCCGCCGGCTTCGGTCGGCGGCGCGTCCGCAGCCGCGGGCGGGGCCGGCGCCGCCGCTGTGTCCATCGACCTGGAGGCGGCTCCACAGCCCGGCAGGAACCCCAACACGAGCGCGACGTTCAAGACGTAAGTGACCGATAGGCGCATCCACATTCTCCCGATGGCAGGGAGAACGCATACACCGCTCGGGGCCTTACAGCCTCGAAACCGACGGGCTCGCTATTGAATGAGCACCGTTCCCACACCCTCCGACGTCGTCCCCTCGCACCCGGGGCAGCCGTTCTCGGTGCAGGGCGGCGGGTTGTCGAGGCAGTCGGGTCGAATCACGCCCTTCACGCTGAGCGAGCCGCTCACCTCGGGCGCGTCGGCGCCAGGCCGGAGGGTGAGCTCGAGCGCCGCCATCGCCCCGTCGTAGCCCGTGAAGTCGAAGCCGTAGTCGCCGCACGTCGCGGCGAACGCGCTCGCCTGCTTCGTCTCGCAGCCACCGGTGATGCGCACGTGATCGAGCGTACCGTCCTCGGCAGGGACGCTCTCGAGGCGCACCGGGAAGTCGTGATCGAGCGAGCCGTCGCTGGTCTTCAAGTGGAGCACGGCGCCAGTCGAGACCACGCCGGTCGGCGTCGAGCCCCAGGAGGCGATGAGGTCGGCGCAGCTCGGCGTCCCGTCGTGCTCGATCGAGATCTCGCCCGCGATCGACTCGCTGGACTTGGTGAGCTCGAGCGCTTCCACGCTGGAGACGAGGTCGAGCGCCGCCTGGCTCGAGGCCGGTCCGCCGTCGAGCGGCACCGTCACGCCGCCCATCGAGCAGGGGATCTCGGTCGGGAAGACACCGAGGGACTGCCCGTAGCTCGAGGCGACGTCGGCGCCCTTCAGCTCGTATTGGGCGTCCAAGCCACCCGAGAGCCCGAACTCGCTGATCACCGCGTTCAAGCGGAACGCGATCACGGTCGAGGCGCCGAGCGACTCTGGGTCGAACGCGAAGCTGCCGTTCAGCGCCTCGACATCGAACGAGTGATTCAAGGTCGCGAGGTTCGGCGTCGAAGCGTGAATCGGGCCGACGAACGTCTCGTCGAGCGCGCCCCCCTGGGTGCTCGCGTGCACCTCCACGTCCACCTCCACGCGGTCCGGGCAATCGACCGCGATCTCGAAGGTGGTCTCCTTCGGGGTGCCCTTCATGAAGCGCGCTTGCGCCGGGGCGCCGAGCTCGAGCGTGAGCTCACTCGCGCCGGATTCAGGCCCGTATTCGTGCCCGCCCTGCTTCCAGAAGAACGGCGTCGTGTGACTGCCCAGGGCCGTCTCGAGCACCTCTTGGGCGGTGAAACCGAGCGGAGTCACCTCGTCGAGATCGACGACGGTCGGGACGTAGTCACAGCCCGCCCCCTCCCCCGAGGTGTCCTCGTCGCCGGTCTGGCCTCCGTCGTGAGCGTCGCCGCCCGTCGAACAGGCAAGGAGCAAGGGAACCAGGCCGAGGAGCGGAAACCAAGATGAGGAAGCCGTCATGTCACCACCTATCGTCTCGGCCTATTCGAGCATGTCGCCGCGGGGCGACAAGTGTCGTCCTGCACATTTCATCGCCCAAACGGCCCGACAATGTGCAATTCATCTAGATATGGACTACGAAAGCCTGAGTTCCGAGCTACTTCGCGCGCTTCGCGGGCGTCGGTCCCAGGCAGCCTTCAGCCGCCGGCTCGGCTACAAAAGTAACGTTGCCTACGCCTGGGAGTCGGGGCGCGCCTGGCCCACGGCGGCGAACTTCCTGCGCGCGGCCGAGCGCGTCGGCGTCGATTCGACGACCGCCATCGAACGCTTCTATCGCGCACGACCAGAATGGCTCGCCCGGCTCTCGGGGGTCAGCGCCGCCTCGAGAGAGGGCGTGTCCGCGTTCCTGCGTGACCTCGCCGCCGCTCGCTCGATCCAGGAGATGGCGCGCGCTGCCGGCTCGAGCCGCTTCGTGGCCTCGCGCTGGCTCTCGGGCGTGACCGAGCCACGGCTCCCGGACTTCTTGCGCATGATCGAGGTGACGTCGCTGCGGCTGCTCGATTTCGTCGCCTGCTTCGCCGACCCCCGAGCGTTGCCCAGCATCGCGCGAGATTTCAGCGAGCTCGAGTCGGCTCGCCGCCTGGCTTACGAGCACCCTTTCTCGCACGCGGTGCTGCGCGTGCTCGAGCTCGAGGATTACCAGCGCTTGGCGCGGCACCAGCCCGGCTTCATCGCGGAGCGGCTCGGCATCGATCGCGACGCCGAGCAGCGCTACTTGTCGCTCTTGGTGGAGAGCGGGCAAATCCGCCGAGTCCGAGGGCGCTATCGCCTGGCGCGCGTTCAAACCGTCGACACCCGCGACAAGCCGGAGCTCTCGCGAAAGCTCCGCGCCTTCTGGGCGCGAGTCGGCGTGGAGCGCCTCGAGGCGGGCGGCTCTGGAACCTACTCCTACAACTTGTTCTGCGTGTCGCGCGCGGATCTGGCGCGCATCCGCGCGCTCCACCGCAACTACTTCAGGGAGCTCCGCGCCATCGTGGCGGCTTCACAACCTGCCGAATGCGTGGCGCTCGCGATCGTGAACCTGCTCGAGCTCGCGGAGCCCGAGCCGAGCGCGACCATGGGTCAAAGTGGCGCGAGGGCGACATCCTGACCTTCGATCCAGTCGAGCCCCCGCTCGAGGAGATCCGCGAAGTTGCCTGGAAAGGCGTGCCCCACGCGGCCGTAGCTCTGAAAGGCGACCGGAAAGCCCTGACGCGAAAGGACGCGACTTCGACCGCGCAGGTGGGCGCTCGTCATGTCGTAGTCGCCCGCAGCGAGCAGCAGGCGTTCCACCCCTGAGCGCGCGAGCAGGCGCGCGTCCGGGTAGATTCTGGCACCGATCAGGATGACGCGCGGATAAGTACCTCGCGTGCTCTGCGCGAGCGAGAGCGCCCGGAACGCGCCGAGCGAGAAACCGACCAGGGTGCGCCCCGCTCGCTCGTCGAGCCTTCCGGGGTGGCGCTCGCGCACGCGCGCGATCCCCGCCTCCACGCTGCGCTCGAAGCCGGTGGAGGGCCACGTCGAGCCTCCACCTTCGCAGCGCTCGGTCGCGCGCGGACAGAGCAGCCAGCCACGCTCGGTCACGGTCTCCGCGAAGTGACGGCAGGCGCGCGCGGGCTCGCTGCACATCCCGTGCAGCATGACCGTGACCGGCCGCGGCTCCGACGGATCGCGCGGCGGATAGGCCAAAATACCGGGCTCTTCTGACCCTTCTTCGAACACCTCCGGCTCGCTGGCGCGAACCTCGAACGCAAGAGAGACGACTGCTACCACGAGAGACACGATCGCAAAGACGCGCGAGTTGCGCGACGACACCATCGCCATGCTGCCTCCACGCCGCTTCCAAGAGCGGCCGCTAGGGAGCGCGCTTCGTCTCGCCTTTCGGGCTCACGACGGCGCGCGCTTCACCCAGTGCATCGGGCAGCGAACAGAAACGTGACGCCGAGAGAGGCGCGCACGATCCCAGCGGCGCGAACACGCGCCGAGAGCGAGCTCGGTCACCGTGCTTGAAAGCCGGCGCGCCGTCGCACGCACCGAACCGCTTCAGCCCTCGAGCCTCAGCGCTTGCTCGTCACCGGAGCGCGCGACGTGAGCGCTCGAGCGTCTCAGCCGCTCGGCGCGACGGCTCTGCCAAGCACCTCGCGAGCTCTGCCAAGCACCTGGCGAGCTCAGCCGAGCACCTGGCGAGCTCAGCCGAGCGCCTGGCGAGCTCAGCCGAGCACCTGGCGAATTTCATCGTGGCTGCACCGGCACCGCCTTCGAGGGCGGAATCGCTCGAAGGAGCCCCATCTTTCGAGCCACCAGGGGCGACTTCGAACCGTACTACCGCCGATTTCGAGGTCGGGGCTCGCCGCCTTGCAGCAACGGTCCGCCCCAGAAGAGCCCGCGGCTACTTCTTCTGCTGGATCTCATCGAACGAATCGATGTTGCCCTTGGAGGGCGCACGCGGCGGCTCCTTCGGGTTGGGCTTCGGGGCGAAGTTCGTCGGGCTGGGCGCCTCGCTCGTCGGCTTGGGCGCTGGCGCCGACTTCTCATTCGAGATCACCGGTGGCGGCGCCGGAGCCTTACTCGTCGGCTTGGGCGCGGGTGGCGCCGACTTCTCATTCGAGATCACCGGCGGCGGCGAAACCGGCGGAGCCGAGAGTGTCGGTGCGGGCGTCGGAGCTTCCGTAGGAGCGATCGAGGGCGCGCTCGTCGGGGCGGGCGCGGGGCGCAACGCTTCGGCGGCGGCGCGGCGAGCCTGTTGCACGTCGGGGCTCGCGTCGCCGCTCGGATCGAGCAGCCGCGCTCGCTCGAGCCGATCGAGGCAGCCGCGGAAATCGCGCGCGCTGCAGCGCTCGAACGCGAGCCCGCGCAGGCGCCTGGCCTGCTCGAGCCGCTCCGGTGACTCGTGGGTGATGCGCTCCGGGTCTTGCCCCTGCTCGCGCTTCAAGTACGCGTAGCCGAGCACCACGCACAGGCCGACGATACCCGCGGCGGCGAGCTGCGCTGCCCAGCGGGTCTTCAGGTAGCGCCGCAAGCGCGAGACCCGTTGCCGGACCCGCGGCGCAGGGAGCCGCGCCTCTTCGGCGATGTGCTCGAGCTTGTCTCCGTCGGCCTCTCGCAGCATCCACTCGAGCGTGCTCTGGTCCTCCGAGCTCGGGAGCTCGTGCTCGGCCCAGCGCAAGAGGTCGCGCGCGCTGATGGGATCCTGATCACCGGGCTCGCGTTCGCCCGCGTCCTCGTCCGGGGTCTCACGGCCGGCGCGCCGAAAGTGGTCGGCGACCTTGTTTCGAGCAATGACGAAGACGAAGCGACGGAAGCCCTCTGCGTCGTCCGGCGCGCTGTCACTGGCGAGCGCGTCCGCGATGGTCGCCTGCACCACATCGAGCGCGTCGTCCTCGGAGAGCCGCCGCCGAACGAAGCGCTCGAGTCGCCCCCTGAGCTCGGCATCGGCCAGCCACTCGGCACGCGGGCCGGGCTCCGGGATCCTTCTCGCCATGGTCATTGGGTCGTTCATCGCCGAGGAGGCGGCAAGTGTGACGGCCCCCCGTCTGAAACGTTCATCGCCCGACGTGCGAGAGTGTGACCGGGCTCGGCAGGGCGCCTCGAGTCTCTTCGCAGCGGGGCCAGGAGGGAGGCGCCAACGGATGGATTTGGCTTTCGATTCCGACTGGCCCGCCGCCGGGCGCCGAAGGGGGCTCCGCGGGGCTGCCCCCGGCTCCGAGCAGCGAGGATCCCGGGGGGGGGCCGCGCCTCGTCTCAGCAGCGAACTTTTCGACCCAAGGCCGGACGAAGTCGGAAGGTCACAGGGTGTGCGGCGTTCGGCGCCGCGGATGGGAGAAGAACTCCGATGCGGCAATTCATCATCGCTGTCGTGGTGGTCGGGTGTGCGGGGGGGCAGCAAGGGGTGGACGCCCGAGCGGAGCGACCACCGCGCGCCGAGCGCTCCGCTGTTGCCGTCGCCGAGAAAACCGAAGCCACCGGCGAGCACGAAGGCAACGTCCCCTTCACTTCCGCCCCGCGCTTCAGCGAGGCGGACCAGTCCGATCAAGCGTTCATCGTCAACGCGCGACGCGCGATCGCGGAGTACCAGGCGTTCATCGAGAAGGCGGGCGACGCGAGCGAGTACGCGGAGGCGGTGGCGCGGAGTCGAGAGCGCATCGCGGATCTGGAGCAGATGATCGTGTTCTTCGGGCAGGGTCGAAGCGCGCGGGATTCGCAGTGAGGAGCTCGAGTCGAACGCGCTCGCTTGCCTCCAGGGCGGCGCCGTCCCGCTCGTCAATTCGGGGCGAGCGTCGTGATCTTGAACCAGATCGAGCGGCGCTTGCCGCAATGACGGCAGCGGACGCGCACGTCTCGAAGGCGGACGCCGCGCTCCGTGACGGCGACGTGCTCGTCGACCATGAGCTCCCCGTTGCACGCCGGGCAGCGCGTGGAGCGCGCTTCGGGCTCGATGGCGGAAGCCGAGCCGACCTCTCGAGGTCGCTCCGCGGTTCCGCCCGCTTCCAGGAGGAAGAGCTTCTCGCGATCCTCGACGAGCCGCTGCTCGGCACGCGCCGCTTCGCGTGCGACTGTTCGGGGTTGTTTCTGGCGCTTGCTCTTGGCCATCAATCCCTCTACCGCCGAATGAACCTTGGGCTTGCCCGGGGCGTTTAGCAAGGGCCACGCTCGACGCCCGGCGGCGTGTGCGCGCCGTTGCCCTCTCGGCCGGCAAGCCAAGGTTGCTACTTTTCGAAGCGAGGTCCACCATCTCGAAGGTGCGACGCTCCGTGCTCGTCATCGGCGTGGCCGGGGGTACCGGCAGCGGCAAGACCACCCTCTCGCGAAAGCTCGGGCAAGCGCTCGGCGAGGACGTCGCCATCCTCGAGCACGACTGGTACTACCGCGACCGCTCCGGACTGACCGCCGACGAGCGGGAGAGCATCAACTACGACGAGCCGGACGCGCTCGAAAATGCGCTCCTGGCACGACAACTCGGACAGCTGAAGGGCGGGCACGCGGTCGAGTGTCCGCAGTACGACTTCGCGAGCCACACCCGCCGGCGTGAGACGCGCCGAGTCTCGCCCGCGCGGGTGGTTCTCGTGGAAGGGATTCTGCTCTTCGCGGTGCCGGAGCTCCGCGACCTGTTCGATCTCCGGATCTTCGTCGACACGGACGACGACATCCGCCTGATGCGCAGAATCACGCGCGATCTCCTCGAACGCGGGCGCGACCTCGGGTCGGTCGAGCGCCAGTACTACGGCACCGTTCGGCCCATGCACCTCTTGCATGTGGCCCCAAGTAAGCGTCACGCCCACCTCATCGTCCCCGAGGGTGGCGAGAACGCAGAAGCGCTCGACGTGATCGTGGGCCGGCTGCGCTACCTGATCGAGAGCGAGTAGCTCGGGTTTCACGCGGCCGTCGTGAACCCCTGCGCACTCTCGCACGAGAAAACCTCATTTTTCGCGTGCCAGCCAGAGCTACCTTGGGGCATGAGCCTTGCTGAGCCGGCGAGGAGGGTCGCTCGGCCTGGTGCTCGGAACAACTCGGAGGAAGCCTGAAATGAAGCCTGCCTTGAAGCTCGTGGTCGGTGTCGCTGCGCTCGCGCTCTTCGTCAATTGCGGGTCCGATGACGACGACGACAACGACGACGGCTCGGGAGGGTCGGGAGGCTCCGCCGGTGGCGGGTCCGAGGTCGCGATCGACCAGGTGCCGTCGCTCTACGCCGCTGCTGCCTGCGAGGCGTACGAGCGCTGCGCGGGCGTCGTCTTCGAGCTCGTGGCTCCGGGCGAGAAGTGCGCGGACCGGCTCGAGGCGGAGCTCGAAGGAGAGCTCCCCCGCTTCGAGGAGGCAGTGGACCGGGGCACCCTGGTCTACGACGGTACCAAGCTCCGGGCGTGCACCGAAGAGCTCGGGAACAAGAGCTGTGACGAGCTCCTCGAGCGAGAGTCGGATACCTGCGAGGCGGCGCTCCAGGGGACGGTGGCGGTGGGTGAAGACTGCAGCCTGAGCGCCGAGTGCGAGGGTCCGGCGTACTGCAAGTTCGGCGAAACGTGTCCGGGGACCTGCGCGGAGCTCGAGCTCGCGGGAGAGCCTTGCACGCAGGACGGCCAGTGCGCGTCGGGCCTCGTGTGTTCGAACGAGACCGAGCGCTGCGTGGTGCCCGCGGCGCTGGGAGAGCCGTGCAAGGGGGGCGAGCCCGATTGCGCGATCGGGAGCTTCTGTACGGGCGCGACCGACGATACGCCCGGCACCTGCGTCGAGTACGACGAGGCGTTCAGCGGCGCCGAGGGCGAGGACTGCGCGTTGCTCGGGCTCGAGCTCTGTCGGAGCGGGCTCGTTTGCGGCGTCGAGAGCGTCACGCAGAGCGGCGCGGTGACGAAGTGCGTGGCGAAGGTCGGCTCGGGTGAAGATTGTGTGATCGCGTTCCCCGACCAGTGTCCGACCGACGAGTATTGCAGGGCGGCCGAGGGCACGTTCGCGGGGACCTGCGAGCCGCGGCCGGCAGCCGGGGAGCCCTGCGCGGCAAACGGCATCAGCGACAGCCCCGACACTTGTGCCCCGAACACCCGCTGCGACGGCGGGACCTGCCGCGACTTCGCCGCGCTCGGCGAAAGCTGCGAGAGCGACGAGGTCTGCGTGAGCGGCCACTGCCAAGGCGGCGCGTGCGTCTCCGCCTCGAGCTGCGAGTAACCGTCGCGCACGCGTGAGGCCAGGGTGGGGCGCGGGCCCGCATGGTGCTAAAACGATCGAACAGATGGTCGATCTCAAGGATTTCGAGCGCCGCGTGCGAGTCCGCAAACTACGCCCGGAGGACTACGCCGAGATCGTGGCGCTCCAGCACCTGTGCTTCCCGAAGATGCAGCCCTGGTCGGAGGAGCAGTTCGCGAGCATGGTGGGCACGTTTCAGGAGGGGCAGCTCGCGGTCGAGCTCGACGGCAAGCTGGTCGCGTCCTCGTCGAGCCTGATCCTCGACTTCGACCTCTACAGCGATTGGCACGACTGGGTGAAAATCGCCGACCAGGGCTTCATCCGGAATCACGATCCGAAGGGCGACACGCTCTACGGCATCGAGATCATGGTGCACCCGGAGTTCCGAGGCCTACGGCTCGCGCGGCGCCTCTACGACGCGCGCAAGGAGCTCTGCCGCCATCGGAACCTGGCGCGCATGGTGATCGGCGGGCGCATCCCGGGCTACGCCGAGCAAGCGCACCACATGACGCCGCAGGAGTACGTGGACCGGGTGCAGAAGAAAGAGCTCTTCGATCCCGTCCTCACCACGCAGCTCTCGAACGGCTTCACGGTTCAGCGCCTGATTCGCGACTACCTCCCTTCCGACGAGGACTCCGCGGGCTTCGCCACGCACATGGAGTGGGTGAACCTCGCCTACACGCCGGACGAGAAGCGCAGGCTCGCGCCGGTGCAGCGGGTGCGCCTGGCGGCGGTGCAGTACGAGATGCGCCGCATTCAGTCCTTCGAGGAGTTCGAGCGTCAGATCGAGTTCTTCGTCGACGCGGCCGGCGACTACCGCGCCGACTTCGTCGTATTCCCCGAGCTCTTCACGCTGCAGCTGCTCTCGATCACGAAGGCGGATCGCCCCGGCGAGGCCGCGCGCAAGCTCGCCGAGCACACGCCTCGCTACCTCGAGCTCTTCAACTCGCTCGCCATCAAGCACAGCGTCAACATCGTGGGCGGCAGCCTCTTCAGCGTCGAGGACGGCCACCTCCGCAACGTCGCCTACCTGTTTCGGCGGAACGGCACGATCGATCGCCAGTACAAGCTGCACATCACGCCGGCGGAGCGGCGCTGGTGGGGTGTCGAGGGCGGGACGCGCGTGGAGGTCTTCGACACCGACCGCGGGCGCGTGGCGATCAACATCTGCTACGACGTCGAGTTCCCGGAGCTTGCGCGCATCGCCGCGCGACAGGGAGCGCAGATCTTGTTCTGCCCGTACAACACGGACAACCGCTCGGCGTACCTCAGGGTTCGCCACTGCGCCCAGGCGCGCGCGATCGAAAACCACCTGTTCGTGGTCATGGCGGGCTGCACGGGCAACCTGCCGCAGGTCGAGAACGCGGACATTCATTACGCTCAGTCGGCCATCTTGACGCCGTGCGATTTCCCGTTCGCGCGCGACGGCATCGCCGCCGAGTGCGAGCCCAACATCGAGACGCTCGTGATCCACGACGTGGACCTCGAGCTCCTCCGGCGTCACCGGTACTCGGGCGCCACTCAGAATTTCAACGACCGCCGGCGCGACATCTACGATCTTCGCTACCGCGGCGGCGGCGACGACCCGCTGTCGGTGTGAACGCGCGGGATTTCCCTCGCCGGAAGGCGCCGCGTCGCCCCCGGCCCGAGGCATTGACCGCGGCCGCAGGCGGTTCGAACCTTCGAGGGCCCTGGGAGGGCCCGATGCTCAGACGCTCGCTCGCCGTCGCCCTGTTCGCCTCGACCGTCTCCACCGCCGCCACCGCCGAGGCGCCGGCAAGGAGGAACCCGTGGCTCGACCTGCCGGATCTCATCGAGGCGCGGCACCTCACCGAAAACAACTGGATCTGGGTTCGCTGCAACGCGATTCAGAACACGAACCCTCGCACGGCAGCGTGCGCGCTCTCTCAACTCACGATTTCCCCGCCCGAGCCCCAGGCCCGAGCGCGCGCCGAGATCGAGCGCCTCACCGAAACCTGGTCGAGCGACACGGAGCGCGCCTGCTCGACGTACGTCAACGAGAAGACGCCGCCGCGAGCGGCGAGCCGTCGCCAGTACCGGGCGGACCTCGCCGCTGCCTGTCAGGCGAAGGATCTGGAACAGCTGAAGAGGGTCATGCTCGGACGCGTCGAGCACGAAGAGCAGTCCTGCGAGCTCACCCAGGCGCCTCCGGAGACCATCGTCTTCACTCAGATCGACGAGAACACGTGGTCCGCCGCGAGCGATCCGCGCCTCTCGAGCTGCGGCATCACGACGGTGCGCACGCTCTTCCGCGCCGACTCCCGGACCGTGACCCCCTGGAACCTCACGCAAACCATGACCGTGCCCCCGAACGCCCGGAAGAGCGAAAACCCGTTCCTCGACTGCTCGGGATTCAAGACCAGCACGTCGGAGTGGGTCTTCTTCGACCACGACCCGATCCCGCTCGGGTGCGCCTTCGCCGGGCACTGAACCCCGGGCGAGCGAAGCCGCCGCTAGAGGAAGAAGGACGCGCCGATCGAGAAGGTCGGGTAGCCGATGCGCGCGGTGATCGCGATGTTCTGCGTCGGGTGGAAGCGCCCGCCCAAGAAGAGGATGAACGGGTCGAAGTGAACCTCGTCGAAGTCGGTGAGGTGCAGACCGAGGCCGGGCTCTCCGAACACCGACCACTGCCGGTGCAGCCAGAAGTTCCATTGCATGACGACGGGCAGGTAGAGGTAGTCGACGTCGCTGTCGGAGCCCTCGACCTCCACGCACACACGGGTGCCGCCGGGAGCGTCCTCGTAGTCGACGCAGCGACCGCGTGGCCCGTCGTTGCCGTCGTAGTGCACCCAGTCGGCGCCGAAGCCGATACCGATCGAGTCGTTGATGGGGCGAATGAAGCCGTCCGGAATGATGTCGATGGTGCCGCGGAAGCCGGCGCCGAAGCCGGAGCCGGAGCCGAAGCCCGGGGGATCGAACGGACCGAGCAGGAGATGCGGCTCCGCCTCGAAGTCATAGGGAGGGCGAGCCCCGGGAGTCTTGATGGTGCTCTGCGCGGACGCCGCGCCGGACCAGGCGAGCGAGGCGAGCGCCGCAGCGGCGCCGAGGAAGAGCTCGATTGCGCGCTTTCTCATCGTCGTTCTCTCTCGGTTTCGAAGCTTCAGCACGATCCGCACGCGATGCTCCCGTCCCCACAGGACCTCTCGGGGGCGGTGCTCGGACAGTCGACCTGACAGTTCGAAACGTTTTCGCAGCTGACCTTGCACGGCCCCGTGCACGCCACGTTGCAGGTCGAAACGCTCGTGCAGTCGACGGTGCTGCCGGAGCCGACCTCGACGGCGCAGGTGCTCGCCTGGCGACAGGAGTAGTGGCAGTCGTCGCCGCAGAGCGCGCCGCACGTCGAGACGTCGTGGCACTCGATGACGCAGTCGTCACCGCAGGAGGACGAGCACTGCGGCATGCCGTGACAGAGAAAGCGGCAGTCGTCCCCACAGACGCCGCCGCAGCGGTTGAGGTCGTGGCAGTACTGGTCGCAACCGTCGCCGTCGCAGCCGAGGAAGCACTCGTCTCCCCCTCCGCACTCGCAATCCTCGCCGGCCTCGCAGTCGTCGTCGTCGTCACAACCGAACGCGGTACCGGCGAGCAATACGGCGAGGAGCGCTACGAACCGTCGCATCGGCTCCGAGCATAGTCGAGAGCGCGCCGACGGGAACCGTTTC
>JAEZYO010000414.1 GCA_023419055.1 Pseudomonadota bacterium
GAAGAGCACGAACGTCGACGGCACTCGCAGCGGCGAGTCCGCGAACCCGTTCACGACGAGCGCCGCGATCGCGCCGCCCGCGGCGCGCGACAGCGGGTCGCCACGCCGGTGGGCGCGGGTCAACGCGACGACGACCACACCCACGAACGCCGCCGTGGTGACGAGGCCGCCCTCGGCCGCGAACTGCAAGAGGTCATGGTGCACGAAGTCCACGGTCGACAGCGGCATGAAGGCGCTGGGATCGCCGTCGATCAGCGCCGCGGCAGCGCGGCCGTACGCGGCCGTGTACCCTCCCAGGCCCACGCCGGTGAGCGGGTGCTCGCCGGCGATGAAGAGCGCGGCACGCCAAAGAAAGAGGCGACCGCGCAGCCAGGGCGCCTGCGTGAAGAAGTCGTTCTGCCACGCCACCACGAGCGCGACGGCTGCGCCCGCCGTGGCCAGAGCGACCAGCGCGAGCTTCCGACGCCGGGGGACGCGCTGGCCCAGCGCGCCGAACACGAGCAGGCCCGCGACGAGCGTCAGCGCGCCTCCCTTCGAGAGCGTCGCGAGCGTCGCGGCCGCGAGCAATGCCGCGGCGGCGGCGTGGTAGAGGCGCCCCTTTTGCGCGGTCATGGCGAGGCCGAGCGCGAGCGGTACGAGCGGCGCGAGGTACGCAGCCACCCAGTTCGGGTTGCCGAACGTGCCAGGCGACCGAAACTCGAGCCCCGTGTAGACGTCGCTGGTGAGCCAGCCGAGACCCGCAGCCTGGAGCAGGACGACCACGGAGCACAGCACGCCGCTCCCGACGAGCACGACCAGGGCCGAGCGGCGCGCCCCGTCCTCGTCGTCGAGCGCGACGGCGGTCACGAAGAACAGGGCGAGCCCGGAGAGCCAGCCGAGCGCGTTGGGCCAGTGTGTCGGAGAGAGCGCCGGAGAGAGCGCCGGCAGCACCACGGCCGCCGCGACGAAGACCCCGAGCGAAAGCCAGCTCCGAGGGAGGCGGAGCGGGCCTTTGCGGAAGAGCAGGGCGGCGGCCACGGCGGCGAGCGCGAACCCGAAAGCGCTCCACTTGGTGAGCCGAAAACCGCCGGCCTGCTGCGGCAGCGCAGCAAGGGCGGTGACGCCGACGAGGAGCGCTGGCGCGGTGGGAACGAGCCGGCGCACGTCGAACGACGCCGGACTCATTCGCTGTGACTCATTCGCTGTGACAGGTGTCGTCGTACTCCACCTCGTAGTAGAGCACCGTGAGAGGATCGTGTCCCTGCGTACCCGTGTTGGGATTCAGGAACGTGACGATCGTTTCCACCGTGCTCCACCCTGAGAGGAGGCCGCTCACCGTGGCCTCGGTCGCGCCCACGGCGTCCCGCTGGTTTTCGAACACCTGGCAGGCCTCGGGGTAGTTGTCCTTGACGGTGCGCCAGCTGGCGACCGCCTCGCCGGAGTCGTCCGTCTTGGTTGCCATGACGTCGAACGAGCCGTGCCCCTCGAGGCCGCTCGAGACGCTCCACTTGATCGACTTGCCCTCGATCGGACCCTTGCGCGGAAAGGCGCAACCGGTGAGGTCCGTGACCGCTGAGCCCAGCACCGCCCTGGCCCAGTTGTCGTAGTAGTCGTCCTCGAAGGTGAGGGTCATCGTCACCGTCGTGAGGTTCGGAGTCTTGGGTGCGTGCCAGAGCAGGTCGGGAGTGTTGCTCATCGTGACCTTGTGCCCGTACAAGATGAGCGAGCCGCAGACGCTCACCTTCGCCGCGTCCTTCTTGTCGAGCGGGACCTCCGTGATCTGCTGCAACGCGCTCGTCAGCTCGCCCTCGACCTTGTCCTTGAGCTGATTTTTGATCTGGTCCTTGATGAAGTCGGCGCCGGGGTTCGACTGGAGGGTCCGGATCTTCGGAACGCGGAGCGCGCGCGTGCCGGCGGCGGGCTTCGCGAAGATCGAGTAGGAGAGCAGCGTGAACTGCAGCGGGTCGAGCCGGGCGTCGCCCCAGATCGGGTCCAGGAAGAGCTCGCTCGAGCGGCGAAGGCGTTCTTGCCCGAGCTCACGAACCAGCGCAAGAAGCACGGTTCCCTCCTCCAACGGTACCTCCGAGTCGATCTCGCCGACGACCGTGTAGGAATAGAGCATCGAGCCGAAGATCGAGAAGTCGAGCGACTGGCCGCCCACGTTGAACGGGTAAGCGAGCTCGACGCCTTGCTCGACGAGGCCCTCGACGAAGCCCTCCGCGTCGACGAGGCGGTGCTCCGCGTAGGCCGCTGCCATTTCCTCGACGACCCTCGTCGTGACGAAAGGTAGCCCGTCCTCGATTCGCGCGAGCGCGCCGTCCTCGTCGTCCGCCTCGAGCGTCGGCACCCCGAACGCCTCCAGCACTGCCTCGATGTGAGGCGAGACGTCCTCGCCCGCCTCGACGGCGTCGTAGATCATCTGCGCGACGGAGGAGACGTCCTCGTAGGTGCTGGCCGCACCCGAGTCATCGGGGGGATCGCCGGAATCAGCGCCGCCCGCGCCGGGGCCGTCGGGATCGGGATCGCCCTTCGAGCCTGACTTGGAGTCAGAGCCGCAGCTCAGCACACTTCCAGCCAACAGGCAGACCATAAGCAGCTTGTTCATCGACATGGTTCGAGTCCGGTCGCTATCCTCCAGGGTTACACAGGAAGACATGCGCCGTAATACGTGTCAAGCAGCTCCGATCATCCCCGCCTCGGCCTCCACGACAACTCTATTGGGTGATGTAACCGAGCACGCTGCGCGCTCGCGTGATGCATCAAAGTGAAACGCCGGCAGCCTTCGCGCTGCGGTTTCTGCCGATCGCCTCGAGCCTACGGCTCGCCTTCGCCGGGACCGCGACGAAGCCGCTCGAGCCGTTCGCGGATCGCCTTCTCGAGCCCGTTGTCGGTCGGCTCGTAGAAGCGCTGTCCGGCGACCTCGTCGGGCAAGTAGGTCTCGCCGCGCACGTAGCTCCCGGCGTGATCGGGCGGGTACTGGTAGCCTGTGCCGTAGCCCTCGTCGCGCATCAGCCCGGTGACGGCGTTCCGCAGCTTCTTCGGCACGGGGAGCGCGCCGCGCTCGGCGATCAGCGCCTTCACCCGGCCCATCGCGACCTTCACCGCGGCCGATTTCGGGCAGCTCGCGAGGTACAGGCACGCGTGCGCGATGGGGTAAGCGCCCTCCGGCAAGCCCACGCGCCGGAACGCCGCGTCGGCGTTCACGGCGACTTCGAGCGCGCGCGGATCGGCGTTACCCACGTCCTCGCTCGCGAAGATGATCATGCGTCGCAGCAAGAAGAGCGGATCGTCCCCGGCCTCCAGCATGCGAAAGAGCCAGTAGAGCGCCGCGTCGGGATCGCTGCCCCGCATCGATTTGATGAACGCGCTCGTGACGTTGTAGTGCTCCTCGCCGGACTTGTCGTAGAGCAGCGTGCGCTCTTCGGCCGCGCGCTTCACGAGCTCGAGGTCGATGATCTTCGCTTCGCCTTCGAGGAGTCCGGCCGCGACTTCGAGCAACCCGAGCGCCCGGCGCGCGTCACCTCGGGCCGCGCTCGCGATCGCCGAGAGCGCCTCGTCGCTCGCCGAGAGGCCCTGCTGCCCGAGCCCGCGCTCCGGATCCGTGAGGGCGCGCCGCAGGAGCTCTACCAGATCGCGCTCGCCGAGCCCCTCCAGCCGGAACACGCGGCAGCGCGAGAGTACGGCCGCGTTGACCGCGAAGGACGGGTTCTCCGTCGTGGCCCCGATCAGCGTGATGGTGCCGTTCTCCACGTGCGGCAGGAAGGCGTCCTGTTGCGCCTTGTTGAAGCGGTGGATCTCGTCGACGAAGAGCGTCGTGCGCTTGCCCTGGTAATCCCGCCGCTCGCGCGCCTGCTTCACGATCTCGCGCAGCTCCGGCAGGCCGCCGAGCACCGCGCTGAAGGCGACGAACTCGCTCCGCGTGAGGTGCGCGATGACGGTGGCGAGCGTCGTCTTTCCCGAGCCCGGCGGGCCCCACAGGATGAGCGAGGGCACGCGGTCGCCTTCGATGGCGTCGCGCAAGAGCTTGCCGCGTCCGAGCAGCTTCTCCTGTCCGACCATCTCGGCGAGCGTGTTCGGTCGCATGCGCTCCGCGAGCGGAACCGAGCCGATGGCGCCGCGCGGCGCCCGGCG
>JAEZYO010000449.1 GCA_023419055.1 Pseudomonadota bacterium
ATTACTCGATGATCTTGGTGACGACGCCGGCGCCGACGGTCTTGCCGCCCTCGCGGATGGCGAAGCGCATCTGCTCTTCGAGCGCCACCGTCGTGATGAGCTCCACCTCGACCGTGATGTTGTCGCCGGGCATCACCATCTTCACGCCCTCGGGCAGCATCACCGAGCCCGTCACGTCCGTCGTGCGGATGTAGAACTGCGGGCGGTAGTTCGTGAAGAACGGCGTGTGACGGCCGCCCTCTTCCTTCTTCAGGACGTAAACCTCGCCCACGAACTTCTTGTGCGGCTTGATCGAACCCGGCTTCGCCAGCACCTGACCGCGCTCGATGCCTTCCTTCTCGATGCCGCGGAGCAGGCACCCGACGTTGTCGCCGGCCTGACCCTCGTCCATCTGCTTCCGGAACATCTCCACGCCCGTCACCACCGTCTTCGACGCCTTGTCGAACCCGATGATCTCCACCTCTTCGTTCACCTTGATGCGACCGCGCTCGATACGGCCCGTCGCGACCGTCCCGCGGCCCTTGATCGAGAACACGTCCTCGACCGCCATCAGGAACGGCTTGTCCACCTCACGCTGCGGCTCCGGAATCTGAGAGTCCAGCGCCGCGATCAGCTCGTCGATGCTCTTCTCCCACTTCGCGTCACCCTGGAGCGCAGGAAGCGCCGCGCCGCGAACGACCTTCGCGTCGTCGCCCGGGAACTTGTACTTGTTCAAGAGCTCGCGGACTTCCATCTCCACGAGGTCCAGCATCTCGCTGTCCTCCACCGCGTCGCACTTGTTCAAGAACACCACGATGTGGTTCAGACCCACCTGACGCGCCAGGAGCACGTGCTCGCGCGTCTGCGGCATCACGCTGTCCAGCGCGCTCACCACCAGGATCGCGCCGTCCATCTGCGCCGCGCCCGTGATCATGTTCTTGATGTAGTCTGCGTGGCCGGGGCAATCCACGTGCGCGTAGTGACGCGTCGGAGACTCGTACTCCACGTGGCTCACCGCGATCGTCACCGTCTTCGTCTCGTCACGAACGATGCCGCCCTTCGCGATGTCCGCGTACTTGATCTCTTTCGCGAGGCTCTTCTTCGACTGCACCTTCACGAGCGACGCCGTCAGAGTCGTCTTCCCGTGGTCGATGTGACCAATCGTACCCACGTTCACGTGCGGCTTCGATCGTACGAATTTCTCTTTGGCCATTGGATGATTTCCTCTTTTTTCCCGCTCTAAGATTGCCGTGTTGTTCGAGTTCTTCGCCTTCGCTCAGCTCGCGCCGCGCTTCTGCACGACCTCGTCCTGCACCGAGCTAGGCACCGCTTCGTAGCGCGCGAACTGCATGCTGTAGACCGCGCGCCCTTGAGTCTTGCTGCGGAGGTCCGTCGCGTAGCCGAACATGGTCGCGATCGGCACCTCGGCCGTGATGACCTGCGTGTTCTTGCCGCGCTGGGTCATGCCCAGGATCTTGCCGCGGCGGCTGTTGAGGTCGCCGATGACGTCGCCCATGTTCGTGTCGGGCGTCACGACCTCGACCGAGGCGACCGGCTCGAGCAGGTGCAGGCCCGCGCGCTTGGCGCCGTCCTGGAAGGCCATCGAGCCCGCGACCTCGAAGGCCGGACCGGACGAGTCGACCTCGTGGTAGCTGCCGTCGTAAAGGCCCGCCTTCACGTCGATCATCGGGTAGCCGGCGAGCACGCCGCGCTGCATCGCCTCGCGGATCCCCTTCTCGATGGAGGGGATGAACTCCTTCGGGATGATGCCGCCGACGATGTTGTTCTCGAACACGAAGCCGGAGCCGCGCTCGCCGGGCTCGAGCGTGATCTTCACGTGGCCGTACTGCCCGTGGCCGCCCGACTGGCGGACGAACTTGCCCTCGGCCTCGACCTTCTTCGCGATGGCCTCGCGGTAGGCCACCTCGGGCTTACCCACGTTGGCCTCGACCTTGAACTCGCGCTTCAGGCGGTCGACGATGATTTCGAGGTGGAGCTCGCCCATGCCGGCGATGATCGTCTGCCCCGTCTCTTCGTTGGTGAAGGTGCGGAACGACGGATCCTCCGACGCGAGCTTCTGCAGGCTGAGGCCCAGCTTGTCGAGGTCCGCCTGGGTGCGGGGCTCGATCGCGATCGAGATGACCGGCTCCGGGAAGGTCATGCGCTCGAGCACGATCGGCGACTTCTCTTCGCAGAGCGTGTCACCCGTGCGGGTATCGCGGAGCCCCACCGCCGCGTAGATGTTGCCGGCGTAGCACTCGCGCAGCTCCTCGCGCTTGTTGGCGTGCATGCGCAGGATGCGGCCGATGCGCTCGCGCTTGCCGCGCGTGCTGTTCAGGACCGACGTGCCGCTCGTGATTTGACCCGAGTACACGCGGAAGAAGGTCAGGTTGCCGACGAAGGGATCGTTCGCGATCTTGAACGCCAGCGCCGCGAACGGCTCCTTGTCGTCCGCCTTGCGCTCGACGCTCTTCGACTCGTCCGTCGGCAGCGTGCCCTTCACGGGCGGGATGTCGAGCGGCGACGGGAGGAAGTTCACCACCGCGTCGAGCAGCATCTGCACGCCCTTGTTCTTGAACGCAGAGCCGCACAAGACGGGCACGAACTGGAAGCCGATGGTGGCCTTGCGGACGGCCGCGTAGAGCTCGTCGTTCGTGACGTCGCCGCCGCGCCCGTCGAGGAACTTCTCCATGATCTTGTCGTCGACGTCGGCGCAAGCCTCGATCAACTGGTCACGGAGCTTCTCGCACTTCTCCTTGAGGTCGGCCGGGATCGGCCCCCAGCTGTACTTCGCGCCGAGCGAGTCGTCGTCGAAGACCGCCGCTTCCATGCGGATCAGGTCGACCACGCCCTTGTGCTGGTCCTCTTCGCCGACCGGCCACTGCACGGGCACCGGGTTCACGCCCAGGCGCTCGCGCATCGAGTCCAGGTTCATCTGGAAGTCGGCGCCGACCTTGTCCATCTTGTTGACGAAGGCGATGCGCGGCACGTGGTACTTGTCCGCCTGACGCCACACCGTCTCGCTCTGCGGCTCGACGCCGTTGCCGCCGTCGAACACCGCGACCGCGCCGTCGAGCACGCGCAGGCTGCGCTCCACCTCGATGGTGAAGTCGACGTGCCCGGGCGTGTCGATGATGTTGATGCGGTGCTTCACGCCCTCGTTCGGTCCGAAGGCGGCCGTCCAGAAGCAGTTCGTCGCGGCGCTCGTGATCGTGATGCCGCGCTCCTGCTCCTGCTCCATCCAGTCCATCGTCGCGGCGCCTTCGTGCACCTCGCCGATCTTGTGGGTGATGCCGGTGTAATAGAGGATGCGCTCCGTGCAGGTCGTCTTGCCTGCATCGATGTGAGCCATGATGCCGATGTTCCGGGTGCGTTCGAGGGGCATTTCTCGGGGCATTTGCTCTCGTCCTCTCTCCGGTTCGGGCTCGTTCTCGTGGGCTCGTGCGCTACATAGACGAAACCCCCTCCGGACCTTGTTTCCCACCGTCGGGGAACGCTGCTTCCGGAAGGGGTCGGGGTACACTCGGCGCCGCTCGCCGGCCGTCTCCCGTAGGGAACGGCCAACTGATTCAGGAGCGGGGCGCCCGCTTTCGGGGGCGCCTTCGGTGTAACCCGTCCTATGTGTTCGTCGTCATGCTCGCGGAGCCGGCTCCTCTACTCTGAAACTCGTGAAGCTCGCTGAAAGGTGGCTCACCAGCGGTAGTGAGCGAAGGCCTTGTTCGCCTCGGCCATCTTGTGCACGTCGTCGCGCTTCTTCACCGCGTTGCCGCGGAGCTGCGCGGCGTCGATGAGCTCGGCCGCTAGGCGCTCGCGCATCGTCTTCTCGCCGCGATCACGCGCGTAGTTCACGAGCCAGCGCATGGCGAGGGCCACGCGACGCTCCGGACGAACCTCGACCGGAACCTGGTAGGTCGCGCCACCGACGCGGCGGCTCTTGACCTCGAGCTTCGGCTTGATGTTGTCGAGCGCCTTGCGGAAGACCTCGAGCGAGTCCTCCTTGTGGCGAGCCGCGATGATGTCGAAAGCACCGTAGATGATGCCTTCGGCCACGGACTTCTTGCCGCCCAACATCAGGGTGTTGGTGAACTTGGCGACGAGCTTGTCCTTGTACTTCGGATCGGGAGTGATCTTGCGCTTCGGTACGTCACGGCGACGGGGCATCGTACTTCCTCTTCCTGATTACTGCTTCGGCCGCTTGACGCCGTACTTGGACCGGCTGCGGTTACGGTTGGCCTTGTTGGTGCTGCTCGGGCCCACGGCGCCGGAGGCGTCGAGGGTGCCGCGCACCACGTGGTAGCGGACGCCGGGGAGATCCTTCACGCGGCCGCCACGGATGAGCACCACGCTGTGCTCCTGGAGGTTGTGTCCCTCGCCCGGGATGTAGCTGATGACTTCCATGCCGTTCGTGAGCCGCACGCGGCACACCTTGCGCAGCGCCGAGTTCGGCTTCTTCGGCGTGGTGGTGTAGACGCGCAAGCAGACGCCGCGCTTCTGGGGGCAGGAGCGGAGCGCGGGCGACGCCGTGCGGAATGCAAGGACCTCGCGTCCTTTGCGGATGAGCTGCTGAATCGTCGGCATGGGAAAATCGCGAATAAAGGACACCCCGAGGAGCTCGGGGGGAGCGGGAGGGTAGCCGGGGAGCGCGAGGTGTCAAGCCTTGCTTATCTCTAACGGCCGCGGCGCCCTTAGCGCTGCCTGGAGCACTGGTCAACTACTCGGGGATTTTCCCGTCTTTTCCTGGGGATGCGGGCCACCCTTCAAGACCTTCGACGAGCCACGGCCACTCGCGCGCGATGCCCTCCGCGATGGCGCCGTCATAGGTGTGACCGATCCTGCCCCCGTCCACCACGCGAGCCAGGACCCCCTCCTTCTCCAGGCGTTTCGCGAGGCCCTTCCCTTTCTGGGCGCAGTCCGCCTGCCCACAGGCGATGAGGACGCGCTCCCCGCCGCCCTCGTGGAAGCGCCGGATCCCCGCCGCGTCGAGCCCGCCGAGCCCGCCCTCGATCAGGACGACGCGCGGGAAGCGCGCGGGCTCCTTCTTCGCGAGCTGGATGCCGAGGATCGCGCCCAGCGAAAACCCCAAGTACACGACGGGACCCTTCGCGAGTCTGCCCGGGAAGCGCGCTTCGAGCGCTGCGATGCCCGCGTCGAGCTCCTTCTTCGTCTTGTCGAGCGAGCCGTACTCCCACCGGTCCATCGACCGGGGCACGTCACCGCGCGGCACTCCGCGCGGACAGAGGATGAAAGGATAGCCGTGAGTGATGCTCTGCCAGAGCTCGCAGTGCCAGTCGGGTCGATCGAAGTTGCCGTGCAGCGCGACGACCAGCGGCCGCGGCTCCGTCGAGCCGAGCGGCACGCTCAGCACCGCGGGCTTGAAGCCCTCGACGTCGAGGGTGATGCGCGAAGCGTCGGCCGCTAGGGGCTCGAGCGCTCGCGACGGCGCGCGAGCGGAAGCGGCGCTCGGCGGCGAGGTACTTTGAGCTGCAACGGATGTCGCCGGGGGAGCCTCCGAGGCCGTCGGCTCGACGGCGGGAGTGGCGCTCGGCTCGATCTTGGACCCCGGGCGCCCGCAGCCGAGAGCGAGGACGAGCGCGACGAGTCCGAGCGGGTTCATTGCCGGCAGGATAGCCCGGATTTCGTCCAGGAGGAGCACGACGGCGCGGCCCTGGCGCGGTCGGCGCGGAGACGGGTTCGAGCCCCTCAGCGCCCGACCTCGAAGCGTGCGTCACCCGCGGTGATGAAGCCTCTTCGGCGCTCGAGCCATCCGGGCCGCTCCTCGAGCGCCGTATCGAGCCCCACGGAGCGCGAGACGGTGAGAAGCTGCGCTTCCGAGCGCCGGCAAGCATCGGACTCGCACACGAAGAGCACCCTCTCTCCGCCGCCCTTCTTGAAAATGGCAGCCATGGACGACGACCAGAGGCGATGCCCGTCGATCAGGATCAAGCGACGGAAGAACGAGGGCTCCTCACGAGCGAGCAGCGTCGCCTGCTCGGCAGCCTCACCGCTGCCGGCCAGGATGACGGAGCCTTTCGCCACGTGATCCCCGAAGCTCGCCTTCGTCGCGCCGAGCGCGGCGCGCAGGCGCGCGCTGGTCTTCTCGAGGTCGCGCTCGACGGGCACGCACAGGACGAACGCCGAGCGCTCCCAGGCTGCTTCGAGCTCCCGGCAGCGTGCGCCTCGAATGCCCTGTTCGAGCAGGGTAACGATGGGGCGAGGTCGCCGGGTCGCCTTCGGTACGGCGAGGCTCGCCGCGCTGCCGTCCTCGAGCCGGAGCTCCACGCGTTCGCCGGATCGCTCGTGGCGCGGCAAGACCAGGCCGCCCCGCGCGTCGAAGTGCGGGCGCGGAGGCACGAAGCGCTCGTACAGCCCGGTCCACGCCACGACGGAAGCCAGGGCCAAGAGCACGAGGAGGACGCGTTCGAAGCTCATGAGCTCGAAGCGTTCAGCATAGCCGAGCCCGGCGCCCGTTTCAGAGCCGCAGCGATCCCGCGACGATCTGCTGCGCGAGCTCCGGAGTCAGCCTCCGGTAGCCCTCCTCTCCGAGCACGTAGAGCTCGTCACCTTCGGGACCCGGCTCGATGCCCTTCGAGGCGAGCTCGCGCCGCACCACCTTCAACGTCTCCCCGAGCGGGAGCCGCTCGACCAGGCGTACGAAGCGCGGCCGAGCGTAGTGAGGGAGAGCGCGCGTCGCCTGTTCGAACGCGGTCAGGGAAAAGCCGCGCTCCGAAACCACGGCGGCGAGGGGCGGCGTTCCATCGATACCCGGCACCTTTACGCCCACCGCCGCGACGTCCCTGACGCTCGGGGCGAGGCGGAGCACCCCTTCCACCTCCGCGCAGGAGACGTTCTCGCCCTTGTAGCGGAAGCTCTCCGAAGCTCGCTCGACGAAACGCAGGTAGCCGTTTCGATCCATGCTCAGGCGGTCGAAGGTCCTATAGTAGCGATCACCGGGCGCGAACAGGTCCCGCACCACGCGAGCGTGGCTCGCGCTCGCGTCGGTGTAGACCGGAACGTCGCCGAGCTCGGCGTCCGCGCGAGGCCGAACCCTGATCACGAGCTCACCGCTCTCGTCCGGCCCGCACTCGATCCCGCGCCCGCGCGCGTCGCGAGCCGGTTCACCCTGCTCGTCGATGCGCACGAGCCGAAAGCCGCGAGTCCGCCGCAGCGGCACGTGCCCGACGGAGCCGGGTTCGGACGTCAGGTTCACGATGGCGCTCGGGGCGTCGCTCGCCGCGTAGAACTCTCGCACCTCGGGAATG
>JAEZYO010000517.1 GCA_023419055.1 Pseudomonadota bacterium
CGTCGACATCACGGTTGCGCCCGTTCCTGCGGAAGGCGGACTCGACGGTGGTGGAGAGACGACGGGCGCCGGAGCTGACGGCCTGGTCAAGAAGACCCAGCTCTTCCCCTCAAACTAAGGATCGCCACGGAGTCACTGCAGTGGCACTCCTCGATTGTAGGTCTCGTAGGGTGCCGCAGCCGTGAATATGCTGCTCTCGACCGAGCACCAGTCGCCGATCTGCGGAAAGGAGGCTGCTGGCTGTGGACACGTCGGGCTCGTGGGTGCCGACTTTCCGCCCCGGAGTAGCCGATGCTGGAGCCCCAGAATGGCAACGAGATCAATCACTCCATCACCGTCGTAGTCGCCACCTGCACGCAGCTCCTTGAAGTTGCCCACTTGCACGAGGTCGCTCTCGGTCTGCTGTTCCGAGCTGCCCGGCAAGGCGAGCAGCGGACCATGGTCGCCCAAGTCGTAGTCGAACACGTTCCGTGGGCACAGGAACAGGTCGGGGCGCCCGTCAGCGCCAACGTCGTACCCAGCAACCCACGACAAGCCGTAGTCCGTGTCGAGCACGAGCTCCGTCGTAGGCTCCGGCGCGAGCTCCCTGCCACCGTGAAAGATCTGGATTACTGAGGCATTGAATTTTTCATCGACGTTATATGCGTACGCCGCGAGATCGCCATAGCCATCGCGGTTTCGATCTCCGAGCGCGAGGAGCTCGGAGGGGCGACCGGGCTGGGCGTTCACGAGCGCCGGCGCATCGATGCTCCCAGCAAGCGTTGAGGAGAGAGAATTCGCGCCGCGCAAGGCGTGAATGAGCCCGTCATCATCGTCCAGGATGAAGAGATCGGCAAAGCCGTCGGCGTTCGAATCGAACCCACCCGCCAGAGCTGCGCCGAACTGAGCGGCAGTCGTCCCTTCGGGGGCGAGGAGGCTTACCGCCGCGGAGAGACTAAACGACGGGTGGCCGCGGTAGACTCGCACGATCCCCTGAGGCGAAGCGCCCTCGCTGGCGAGCTCGAACTCCGAGAGCGCGACGTCGGCATAGCCGTCGCCGTCCAGATCGCCGGCACGGCTCCCGCGGTGGTGCCGCTTCAGCGGGGCCGGCATGGTGATGATGCTCCAGTCCAGAGGACTACTTCCGCCCAGAATGACGCGCGGCGGCTCGCTCGTATCCCAACTGCCCCAGAGCAACATGTCCGGAAACTCGTCACCGTTCACGTCGCCGAGAAAGCGGCCTTCATCGGGCGAACCGAGGTCGGTTCCGAGGGGCGTGCTGGCAGCGAGCGGGGTTGCGCCGTCTCCGACGAACAACATGCCCCCGATCGTGCCGTCCTTGCCCACCTCGACGAGATCCGAGTACCCGTCAGCGTTGATGTCGTCGATGAGCCGCCCGACGTTCACGTAGCTTACTCGAGACCACTCGGAGCAGCGCTCCGGCATGTCACACGCTCGCACTCGCCAGGCATAGAGCGCCCCGACCGGGACCACCTTGCTCACCGGGAGCGGCTCGCTCGGCGTCCATTCCGGCTGCTGCAGACCGACCTCCCGCACCTCCGGGTCTTCGAAAGCGCACTCATTTAGCGCACCCGCCTCGCACTCGCGCGTCAGCTCGAGCTCGTAAGTCAAAGCGCTGCACGTGCCAAGCTTCTCCGGGACCGCCCACTTGAAGGTCGGTTTCAGCGAGCTCTCCGCGTGCACCGTCCCCGTGTAGGCTCCTGCCATGGGGAGGGTGGTGGGCGGTGCTCCTGGCAGGCCTCGATCTTTCGTCTCGCAGCCATCCGCATATCCGCCGCAATCGACGAAGCCGTTCTCGCAGCGGGCCACCGAGCACTCGGAATCCACACACGCCGCATCGCCGTGGTCCACCTTGCAAATCGCTCCGCAGCTGCCGCAGTTCTCCGAGTCCGAGCTCGTGTCCACGCACTCGCCGTCGCAGCAGGTTTCTGAGTCCTTGCACTCCGTCGCGCAGCCAGCGCTCGCGTCGCTCCCTCCGGCTCCCCCGTTTGGGGCACCGGCCTCCGCGCTCGCCGGAGCGCCGGCCTCACCGCCCGCTGAATCCTGGACGCAACTGCGGGTGTCGGCGCAGGTCGAGAACTCCGCTCCGCAACCGGCGAGGAAAGCAAACGTTATCACACTCCGACACCCGAGCCCGATCACGGTTCGCCAATCGCGACTCGCGAGCGCCTCCGCGTCCATACTCGCCCACCGCTTTTTCATCCGTCTGTCTCCGTTTCGCTCAGGCATGGATCTCGAATTTTGTCCGGGCGTCAATCGCGCTTTGCGACCGGCGCCGGGGTCGAGCCGCGCGGTTGGGCGAGGCGCGCGGCCGTGTGCGGAGCCCCACCGCGCACGCGAAAAAAGAAACCGGTTCCAGGACGCTGAAAGCAAGGCCTTGTCGATCTTCATGCAAGCTTCATCGGATCGACCGCTGGTTCAGTTGTGTCGAATAGTCACGCGACGGCACCATCGCCGAGCGTGTTTTCCACGCGAGCGAAGAGTTAGGATTTCTTAACCCGCGCGCCAGCGAATGACGCGTTCACTGCCGCGTGTCGTCCGCCTCGGTCACTTGAAGGTGATTCAAGGGAACTGAGAGGCCGGCGGCTCCCCATGAAGCGAGCCAAGGGTCACGAAGTTCAGCGCTCCACCGTCGCTCCCCACCCGGAAAGAGCGACGGCTGGGACTTTTTTCGGCAACTCATGCCGGCTGAGTGTCGACCAAGCGGTCATGAAACCTCTGGTTCGATTCGCGCTCGGTATTGCGGTCCTTCACTTGCTCGGGGCGTGCGGCGAGGCGCCCGTAGGGGCTGAACGGGATAGAGATCCTGAGCTCGCGTCACCGGGGTCGAACGACCTCCTCTGTGAGGAAGACGCCGACTGCGACGACGGGCTCGACGAGAACGGTCCCGAGCGGTGCTGGGGTGGAGCTTGCACGCGTAGTCCGGTGGTGCGCTGCAGCGGCGACGTCTGCGAGTTCGTCGAGGCGGGTCGTGCTGACGAGAGCAAAATCGAAGCAACTCGATCTCGCTCCGACCGACCATAGATTCAGCCGGGCCCGTGCGTGTCGTCGCCTAGCAACCCTCCCGCTGACCGACGAACGCAACTGGGCCCGGCGCTATTTTCAGAATCGCTTCGGCAGGCCGCCGTCCACGAGCTCGCGACGAACCGAATCGGTCAAGCGGTAGTCGAGTTCGACCGCCTGTCCGCCCCGAGTGACGCGGAGCTCGAAATGCTCCTCGGTTCGCAGCCGGGCGTAGGCAATCAAGGCCTGCTCGGGATCGGCGATCGAGTAGCCGTTGATGGAGTCGATGCGGTCGCCGTTGCGGAGCCCGATCTGGCCGAGGAGTGAGCTCGGGCGGACGCCGAAGAGGCGCAGGCCCACGTGTTTTCCACCTTCCCGCTCGGGTCTGGCGCGGACGGGGCCGATGAGCTCGCGGAGGGGCACCGAGCCGCTGGTGGACGGGACAGAACTGCTCGTGGAGGAGCCTGGTGTGCTGAGGTTCGCTGGCCCAGTCGAGCTCGGCGGGTGGAAGAGATCGACCCGACACGCCGAGGCCGACGAATCGTCGTTCAGCCAGACCGCGGGCTCGCGCGAGGTCGCGTCGGTGCCGATCCACGTAACTACGCGATCGCCGAGGCGGTCTCCCTTGCGCCGCAGCTTCGCTCGCGAATCTCCGTTCGTCGTCAGGCTGGCGAGCGAAAACTCCGGATCGCCGAACTCGCTCACGATCGAGAGGCGCACGTCGGAGCAATCCGTTCTCGCGGCGAGGCTCGGAGCAGGTGGAGGGACGAACGTGTCGGACGCGATTTCGGAAGCTGGCGCGGTCTGGTGCGCGTGACGCGGTGACGCCGGAGGGGGAACGAACGGGCGAACCAGGGAGCCGAGGAGCCACGACGCGAGGAGCGCGTTCACGGTGCGCGCCTGGAGGTATGCGCACGCGACGACGCTGATGACGATGATGAGCGGAAAGGCGCGCTTCAGATCGAAGGCGCGCGTTTTGGAGAACGGAGTGCGGGACGCCATGAAGGGGCACCTAGCCAGTGGCGTGCCACGGCGAAAATGCGCGTCTTTGGCGATGCAATGGTCAGTTTGTCCAACGCGAGCGAAGGTCGCGCGGGGGGCTTCGCCAATTCGTCAAGTCTGCCGAGCGGCTCGAAGCGAGCGTCGGAAAGCGAGACGCGAAACTACGCCGTAGTCATTGGTTCGAAGGTGCGTTGCGGCTCTTCACACAATCGCATCGAGGTTCATCCTTGCGGGAGATGACACGGGATTCATCGTGGGGAGGCGACGATGAGTTTCGTTCTCAGAAACGCTCCCGACTTGGAACCACGGGTTCTATGTCGAGCCGCAGGTTATGCACGGTTTGGATCTCGATCATGTCGCTCGCTTGGCGGAGTCGTCTCGAGAACCAGGGGTTCACGTCGAGCTTTCATCGGCCGATTCGGGACGTGTAGCCCTTTGGGGTGAGTTGCCCGTGGGTTGGGCGGGCCGGCTCGCGGCTGGCCTGGCGGACGCGGGGGTCGATATCCGTCGGGGAGGGGCAAAGTGCAATGACGCGCGGCACTGGCTCGCCGAGTTCACGTTGAGCCTCCACGGTGTGCTCGACCTTTCCAGCCTGGATTATCTGGGGCTCTGCCGTGACGAATCGGTGGCGCGCTCGAGCGAGGATCTCAAGCTCTACCACTTCGATCTCGCGCGCACCCATGACGGCGCGGCGCTCGAGCTCACGCTCCGGGCGCCCGATCAGCTCGGTTTCCTCGGGAACCTCCTGAGTCATCTCGCCTTCTTCAGCCTGTTTCCGGAATCGATGAGCGTGGCCACCGTGAACGGGGTCGCGCTCGACGTGTTCTCGCTTCGTGCGCTCGGGGGGGCCCCTCCGAGCGCCAATATCGAGCAGGTGGTCCTGAGCTCCTTGTCCCGATGCTCGAGCTCGCCCCCGCGACGCTCTTCCACGCCACCCCCGCACACTCCTGGCCGGCGATCCAAATAGGGCACTGATTTCGAAGAAGGGGGAAAGCTCCCCATGGACACTTTGCGCGAGAAGTGTTCTCTATCTCGCAAGGAGACAGCATGCCTACGCGGAAAGCAGAAGCTACTTGGGAAGGCGGATTGAAGGGCGGAAAGGGTCACTTCAAGGGCCAGACGGGGCTCGGA
>JAEZYO010000545.1 GCA_023419055.1 Pseudomonadota bacterium
ACGTGCGGGCGCGTGATCGGAAACGCTGTCTGCCGTGCGTTTCCCAGCTCTCGTTTCCCTCGCCATTCTTGCCGCTGCGTGTTCGCGTGGCGGTCAAGAAGCCACCGTTCCCTCGTCCGCCAACCAAGCAGGTTACGCGGAGCGCTACCCGACGGCCGTGAGCGGGACGACCGCCCGGCTCGGTCAACAGGAGCAGCAGGCTCAGCAGGATCTCGGCAAGTTCGCGGCCTATCCCGACGCGCTCAAAGAGCCGAGCTGGTCTCACGTGAGTGAGGTGGTCACGCGCGCCGACGCAGCTGGAAAGTCCGCGGACTACGCGCGCGAGGCCGAGCAGGGGCGCTTCGTCGGGCAGTTCTTCGAAGAGGAGAAGGACGAGCTCCACCGTCGCGTGGCAGGCTCGGTCGAGTACACCGCCAAGCAGAAGGGCTGCGACGCGGAGCTCGGCGGCGCGGCGGCTGGCTCGATGGACAAGGCCGTCGAGAAGGTGCTCGAGGAGCGTTTGCGCGATCACAACGAGGCGCATCGCTACATCGACGACCACGAGGCCGAGCTCGGCAAGGCGAACGTCGAGAAGCTGCGCGAGCAGGCCGACGAGATCAGCCGCGCGAGCTTCCTCGTCTACGTCGGAGTCCACGTCACGCGCCGAGACCTCGAGGCGATGGTCGCCGAAGCGAGCGACGTGAAGAGCACGCTCGATCGCACCATCGACGAGTCGAACAAGACCCTGGCAGACCCGAACGCCCCCGCGCCGACCAAGAAGGCCGCGCAGGCACGGCGCGACGCCGCCGAGAAGGCCGTCATGGAAGTCGACGAGCAGGTCAAGCAGGGGCAGGCCGCGCTCGAGAAGATCGACGAACGCAACAAGGCCTTGCAGGATCAGTACGAGAAGGCGCTCGAAGAGCTGAAGAAGAAGATCGATCAAAAGGCGGAAGAGCAGGCCGCCTCCGCCAAGAAGTAGGCTTCTCAGGTGCCTTCGTAGCGCAGCACGACGAGCGTCACGTCGTCGTGCTGGCGCTCCATGAAATCGGTGACGTCGTCGAGTAACCCGAGGCAGATCTCGCCGGCAGGGAGATCGGTGCGTCGTTCGAGGCCGCTCATCAAGCGCTCGAGGCCGTACTGCTCGCCAGCGGCGTTCGTGCCCTCGATCGCGCCGTCGCTGTAGAGCACGAGCAGGTCTCCCTTCGTGAGCACGAGCTCCGAATCGACGATGCCCTCGCCGATCTCGGCGGTCGCGCCGACCCACGTGCCGGGCGTCGGGATGAGCTCGATCTTCTGCTTCTGCGCTCGCCAGACGAGGAGCTCTTCGTGCGCTCCGGCGTACGTGATCTTGCCGGAAGCTTCGTAGCGGAGCAGGGTGAGCGTCGCGTGTTCGTCGCGCTTCAGGCGCGTGCGAACGCTCGAGTAGAGCACCGCGTTCAGCGTCTTCAGGATGTCGCTCGGTCGAGCCTCCGGGCTCTTCTCGACCAAGCTCGCGACCATGCTCCGGATCATCAGCATCACGAGCCCGGTGGTGAGGCCGTGCCCCGCGACGTCGCCGATCCCGAACCAAGCGCCGCTCGCCGTCTCGAGCACGTCGTAGTAGTCGCCGCCGACCTCCGACGCGGGCAGCATCACGGCCGCGATTTCCATGCCTTGCGCCCGCGGGTCACGGGGCAAAATCGAGGTCTGGATGGCCGCCGCGATCTGGAGCTCGCGCTCGAGCCGCTGCCGGTCCGCCGCCTCGCGCCGTCGCTCTTCCTCGAGCAGCTGCTCGTAGAGACGGATGCTCTCGAGGCTCGAGCTGATGGATTGGCGCACGAGCGTGTACACGAGCCCCGGCGGGGGACCTATCTCGAGCAGCAAGAAGCCGAAGACGCGATCCTTCAGGCCCAGCGTCTCGACCATGAAGTGACGGCGCCCGAGCTCTTCCGCGAACGCTTCTGGCAGGATGTCGAGCGTCGAGAAGGCGCCGTGGTCGGCCTCCTCCGCCTGCCCGTTGCGGTGCGCGAGGAGCACGCGCGAGCAGCCGAGCACGCGCACGTCCGCGTCCTCGAAGAGCACGATGTACGCCGACGGGAAGTGGAAATTGGCGAGGTGCGAGCTCACGACCCGCGCGAGCGCCTCCCGGCTGGGCGCGCCCGTGGTGTGCTCTCCGAAGGCCGCGAGCTCGACGGCCATGTGCTCCATCGCGACGCGCTGCGCGCCCTGCTCGAGCCCCTTCAGGTGACCGAGCCAGGAGCCCGCGCTCCGCCAGAGCTCGAGCAGGTCCTTTTCTCGCGCGTCCAGGCGGCGCAGCAGCATGTTGATGGCGCTGCCCCACTGGGTGGAGCCGCCGCCGAAATGTTCGCGCGCCGAGTCGAGCGCGTCGACGAGCTCGCCGCCGCCGCGCATCGAGGCCCGCGTGAGCTCTTCGGACAGGGACTCGGCCCACTCCTCCGCTTTGCGCGCGCGCGGTGCGGCGATGCGCGTGAGCTCGAGCTCGAACTCGCCTCGAGGGGGACGTGACGGGCGCGGGCCCGGCGAGAGCGTCGGGGTGCGCGCCTCGCCGTAGTACAAGCAGCCGCAAGAGCGGCGCACCACGAGATCGCACGGGAGGAGCGACACCGGCTGGACGGGGCGGCCCTCCTTCTGCGCGACCAGGAGCTCGATCGCGCGGTCGGCTTGCGCCTGGAGATCCTGGCGGAGCGTCGTGAGCGGTGGGTTCGTGAGCTCGGCCTCGTCGACGTTGTCGAAGCCCGTGACCGACACGTCGCGCGGCACGCGCACGCGCCCTGCGGCGAGGGCGTCCATGGCGCCGCGCGCCATCTGATCGTTGGCCGCGACCAGCGCGTCGAACTCGAGGCCGAAGCGCAGCCAGTCGCGCACCAGCTGTCGAGCGCTGTCGGACTCGAAATCGCCGTAGCCGACGAGCTCCTCTTCGAGCGAGAGGCCGCATTCGTCGAGCGCGTTGCGAAATGCCTGCTCGCGGGACAGCGCTTCGTCGTGCCACGTCGGCCCTCCGACGTAGGCGAAGCGGCGGCGGCCGTGCACGTGGTGCAGGTGGTTCACCGCGCGCCACATCGCGCCGTTGTTGTCCGCCTGAATCAACGGCGCGTCACCCCAGGCGTGACCTATCGCGACCTTGGGCACGCCGGGCAGTCTCTCCCCGAGCATCAGCTCGGGCCGGTTCCGAGACTCACCGAGCACGCACAGCACGATCGCGTCGATGCGACGCGAGCTGAGCAGGTCCCAGATCCTGACGCCGTGATCGAAGCACAGGGCGTTCCCGCCGACCCGCTCCACGGCGCGCAGAAGCGCCGCGAGCAGCAGCCTGGCGTAGGCGCCGGCGATCCAGTCGACGGAGATCGCAATGGTGAGGCCGCGGTTCGACGCCATTCCGGAGGTAGAAACGAAGATTCTAACCTTTTCGGCAGCCGATCGGGGGACTCGCGTCGGCCCTCCGTCTGGGTGTGGCAGCCCCCGCCGCTTCGCGGCAAGCTCGCGATCGTGCCGCCCTCCGACGCGACCCGCAGCCTGGCGCTTCTCGGGCCGACCAACACGGGCAAGACCCACAAGGCGGTCGAGCGTCTCCTCGAGCACGAAAACGGGATGATCGGGCTCCCGCTTCGTCTGCTGGCACGAGAAATCTACGATCGCGTGAGCGCTCGGGTGGGACAAGAGCGGGTCGCGCTCGTCACCGGCGAGGAGAAGCGGGTCCCCAAGCGTCCCGACTATTGGGTGTGCACGACCGAGGCCATGCCGCTCGCGGTGGAGGTCGATTTTCTGGCCGTCGACGAGGTGCAGCTCGCCACGCACGACGAGCGCGGCCACGTCTTCACCGATCGTTTGTTGCACGCGCGGGGACGGCGCGAGACCTGGTTCCTGGGCGCCGGCACGATGCGGCAGCTGCTCTCGCACCTCGTCCCGGCGGCGCGTCAAGAAGAGCACCCGCGACTGTCGCACCTTTCCTTCGCGGGCTCGAGCAAGCTGTCTCGTTTGAAGCCGCGGAGCGCCGTGGTCGCCTTTTCCGTGAGCGAGCTCTACGCGCTCGCGGGCAGGCTCCGCGCGCTCCGGGGAGGGGCGGCGGTCGTGCTCGGCGCGCTCTCCCCGCGCGCCCGGAACGCGCAGGTCGCGATGTTCCAGGCGGGCGAGGTGGACTACTTGGTCGCGACCGACGCGATCGGCATGGGCCTGAATCTCGACGTCGACCACGTGGCGTTCGCCTCGCTCCGGAAGTTCGACGGTCGCGGCACGCGCCACCTCGAGGACGCGGAGCTCGCTCAGATCGCGGGGCGCGCGGGCCGCTACCTGCGCGACGGCACGTTCGGGACCGTCGCGCCGCTCGAGCTCGACGCGAAGCTCGCGCAGCGGGTCGAGCAGCATCGGTTCGAAGCGGTGCGCCGAGTGCGCTTCCGCAACTCGGACCTCGATTTCTCTTCACCCGTCAGGTTGCTCGAGGCTCTGAGCGCGCCGCCTCCGGCGCCGTACCTGGCCGGCGTGCCGGACGCCGAGGATCTGCTCGCGCTGCAGGCGCTCTTGCGCGATCGAGCCGTCCTCGAGCGGGCGCAGCGCGAGGACCTCCTGCGCCTTCTCTGGGACGTGTGCCAGATCCCGGACTTTCGCCGCATCCTCTTCGAAGTCCATGTCTCGCTCTTGCGCGAGATCTACGTGGCGTTGACGGAAGGGCCGCTGACGGACGACTTCATGGCGCCGCGCGTGACCGAGCTCGATCGTTGCGACGGCGACGTGCACGCGCTCGTGGCGCGCATGGCGCAGCTCAGGACCTGGGCGTTCGTCGCCAACCAGGGCGCCTGGGTGCGCTCTGCGAACCACTTCCAGGAGCGTCTCCGAGCGCTCGAGGATCGACTGAGCGACGCGCTGCACGGCGCGCTCGTCGCGAGCTTCGTCGAGCGGCGGAGCCGTCGGGTTCGCGCTCCTTCGTCAGGTGCTCGGCGGAGCGCCGGGGCGAGGCCCGAGCCGATCGAGGTGGACCGCTCGCACCCGTTCGCTGCGCTCTCGGCGTTGCGCGATCGCCTCGTGGATCCCGGCGGTGAACCCGCGCCCTCCGCGGGCGACGAGCTGCTCGAGCGCTTGACGGACGCTCCGCACGAAGCCTTCGAGCTCGATCGGCGCGGCAACGTTCGCGCAGAAGGGGCGGAGCTCGGGCGCTTGATCCGCGGCGCCTCGGTGGCGGCGCCCGAGGTGCGGATGACGGCGCTCGACGACGTCGGGGCGGGGCTTCGCTCGCGGCTCGCGCGCCGAGTTCTCGCGTATGCGCGCGACGTCCCGGGCCGGTTGCTCGCCGAGCTCCGAGACCTCTCGAGCTCCGATGACGCGAACCTCCGCGCCATCGCGTATCAGCTCCGGCAGGGTCTCGGCAGCGCTCCTCGCTCGGAGCTCGACGCGATGCTCTCCGCGCTCGATGACGGCGCGAAAGAGAAGCTTCTGGCGCACGCGATCCGTGTCGGCAGGGTCGCGGTCTATTTGCCGGCCTTGCTCAAACCGGGGCCCCTCGAGCTGCGAGCGATTTTGCTACGCGCTCACGAGCCGAGCCTCGAGCTGCCCGACGACCTCGGGCGCCCCTCGTATCCGGCGGGGCGCGTGCCGAAGGTGACGTGGCTCGCGCTGGGCTACGTGAAGCTCGGCCCTCGCGCGGCTCGAGTCGACCTCGTGGAGCGCGCGGCGGAGGCGCTACTTCGTGGCGAGCCCGACCCTCAAGCGCTGCGCTTTCTGGGGGTTCAGCGCGCCGATAGGGGGCGCGTCGCCCGGGCGCTCCGGGCGCTCCTCGCGGAATCGCTCGAGGCTACGGGTGCGCCGCGCGCGCCCCGTGCTTAGGGTGTGAACGACACTGGCCGAGGAGGGCTCAGATGTGGGAGCGAAAGGGTCGCTGGGGAGCGTACGCGTGGCGCATTGGTGCAGGGGCGCTTTCGCTGTCGACCGTCCTTTGTCTTACGGACGTGGCCGTCGCACAATCACCCCCGACCGAGGTGGTCCAGCTCTCACCCGGCGCGGCGGCCCTCACGCAGAGCGGACTCCTCGATTCGCGCACCCGGGACGACCAGGCGTACGTCTTCCGAGGAACGGCGGGGCAGGTGCTCGAAATCGAGCTTCGCTCGAGCAACCCCGACGTCTCCTTCTCCGTGACCCCTGTCGGGCCAGGATCGGCCCTCGTGAACTCGTCGATCACGGGCGAAAACCACTGGACGGGGAGGCTGCCGGCGACCGGCGACTACACCGTGCGGGTTTATCTGCAGCGCTCGGCCTCGCGCCGCGGGGTCACGGCGACCTACTGGCTCTCGCTCGCGATCCGCGCCGTGACTCCGCCCGCGGCGAGCAGGCTCGGTGGTACGAGCTGGCAGCTCGTACGCGTCCAATCCGCGCCTGATCGTGTGCTCGTCCTGCGCGCCGGGCAGCGAGAGAAGTACACGCTCACCTTCGGCTCCGACGGGCGCATCGCCCTCCGCGCCGATTGCAATCGCGCTCAGGGCACTTGGATGTCGGCCGGTGGAAATCAGCTGAGCCTCAGCGCGCTCAGCAGCACGCGAGCCGCTTGCGCCGAGGGCTCTCTGGACGATCGCTTTCTCCACGACATGCCGTACGTGCGCTCCTACTCGCAGCGCAACGGTCGACTCTACTTGTCGCTGATGACGGACGGCGGGATCTACGAGTTCGAGCCGCTCTCGAGCGCCGCGCCGGAGGCGGCCAGCCCGTCTTTCGACTGCGACCGCGCGAGGTCGGCCGTGGAACGCAGCATCTGCGCCGATCCACGCCTCGCCGCCCGAGACAACCAGCTCGCGAACGTCTACGGGGAATCCGTGCGCCGCAGCGGCGGGCACGCCGAATCCTGGCTTTCGACGAGCCAGCAGGCGTTCATCCGGCAGCGCAACTCCTGCGAACGGAGCGACGACAGGCTCGCTTGCCTCGAGCGCGTCTACGACGAGCGCATCGCCGAGGTCCAGGTCAAGGGAGGGCTCGTCACCTCGCGCGGCCCCGTCACGTTCGCGTGCGCGGACTCGCGCGGCACTCCGGATCGGGTCTCCGCGACGTTTCACCAGTCAGAGCCGCCCTCGGTCACGCTAGAGCGAGGGTCCGATCGGGTGTTCGCGGTCGCGGGCCCGAGCGGGAGCGGCGTACGCTACGAAGCTCCCAGCGTGGTGTTCTGGGAGAAAGGGCAGGAGGCGCAGGTGAGCTTCTGGGGCGCCGAAATGCGCTGCGTGCCGCGCTATCGTAAGTGATTCGTGGCTCGAGCTTCTGGAAACAAGATGCCGAGCGCGCGCTCGTAACGCGCCTCGCTCGTCGCGAGCAGCGTGGGCTCGGG
>JAEZYO010000613.1 GCA_023419055.1 Pseudomonadota bacterium
CAGCGCCCGATGTCCCTGCGCCAGCCGAGCCTCCCGCGGGGAGCGCGCCCGAGCAGACCCCACCTTTGCCCCCCGCTGAATCCGCGCCCGCGTCTCCGCCGGCCGAACCGACCCCGGAGGCGACTCCTCCTTCCGCGACCGAAGAGGCACCGGTCGGAGCCGTGGGAGCCGGCACCGAGCCAGGCAGCGCTCCGACGCCGGACGAGGGGCTCGCGGAGGTCGTCGTGACCGCTCAGCGTCGAGAGGAGAGCGCGCAGTCGGTGCCGACGACGGTGACGGTGTTGGGTGGGGAGTCGCTCACGACGCAAGGCGTGGGTCGGTCCGCGAAGGAGATCCTCAACTACGTGCCGAACGCTTCGGCCATCGCGCAAGGGCACGGTCGCCCCCGCTGGTGGATCCGCGGTGTCGGCACCGGGCAACAGCAGCTCGACTTCTCGAACCCGATCGGGTTCTACCTCGACGACGTCTACATCAGCAACGCCACCGCGACCGGCTTCCCGCTCTTCGATCTCGAGCGCGTCGAGGTGCTGCGCGGACCGCAAGGCACTCTGTGGGGCAAGAACACGACCGGCGGCGCCATCAACGTGATCTCCCGGAAGCCCGAGTTCGAGTACGACGGCTACCTCAAATTCGATTACAGCACCTATAAAGACAAGATCGTCGAAGGTGGCTTCGGCGGGCCGATCTGGGACGACAAGCTCGCGGCTAGGGGCGCCTTCCACTACGAAGACCAGGGCGGGCGCCTCACGAACCTCTATACGGGGCGGAGCACGAACGGGCTCCAGGACGGAGCGTTCCGCCTGCAGTTGCTCGCCAACATCACGCCGGACTTCCAGGCGCTCGCGAACGTACACTTCAGAAAGTACACCCAGTACGGTGGCAACTTCACGGTCGACGGCACCGGCCCGGGCGGCGAGTACCTGGCCGGGTACGCCCCGAGTGCGGACAGGGACGAGGTCAGCTTCAACGCGCCGAGCCTCGAAGAGATCAAGCAAGCCGGCGCGTTCTTGAACCTACGCGCCGAGTTCGGAAGCTACACCCTGACCTCGATCTCCGCGTACGAGGACTTCAGAAACGACGCGCTCGGCGACAGCGACAACACGCCCATCGAGGTGAGCCGCAGCTGGGCGCACGCGAACTCGTATCAGCTCTCGGAAGAGGTGCGCTTCGCGTCTCCCCGGGAAGATCGCTTCAACTGGCAGCTCGGCGTCTACTATCTCTTCGAGAACATCGATCGTCAGTCCGCGAGCGCGCGCCTGCCGGGCGTCGACGTCGTGCTCGATCCTCCGGCGTCTCAGTACAGTCACAACGGGTTCAATCACCAGACCCACAGCCTGGCGCCGTTCGCGAGCGCTACGGTCGACATCACCGAGGCGCTCGGCGTGACGGCGGGTTTGCGCTGGACGTACGAGAAGCGCAACCTCGACATTCGGAACCTCGGCTCGATCCCCATGCAGCCCGTCACGTTCTCGAACGTGGGGCTGTGGTGGGAGCCTCATCTCATCGCCTCCGATCTGCGCACGGTGTACGACGAGGAGCGCGACAAGGACTGGAGCAACCTCACCTACGACATCACGCCCGAGTACAAGATCACGAAAGACGTCCTCGCGTACTTCCGCTACGCGCACGGCGTGAAGTCCGGCGGCTTCAACACGTCGGCTAACTCTCCGGCCGCGCTCGTCACGGTCGAGCCGGAACAGCTCGACAACTTCGAGCTCGGTGTAAAGTCCGCCTTTCTCAACAAGCGCCTGATCGTGAACGTGACCGCGTTCCACTACATTTACCGCGACATTCAGGTCAACGTCGTGGGGCCCCTCCCGCCGACCAACACGCCGGTCTCGTACCTGCAAAACGTGGACGACGGCCGTGTCGACGGCGCCGAGCTCGAGCTCGAGGCGTTGCCGGTGCAGAACCTGCGCCTCGGAGGCAACCTCGGCTTGCTCAGCACCGAGTTTACCGATTTCCAGGTGCTGAACGGTGGCCCCGATTACTCGGGCAACGAGTTCGTGCGCTCGCCTCACGTCACGGCGCTCGTCTTCGCGGACTTCCGCATCCCGCTACCGGTCGGCAACACGCCGAGCTTGATCCTGGGAGCGGATTGGCACTTCTGGAGTCAGCAGTATCACTTCACCACCAACCAGGACGATCCGTTGCTCGGCGCTGACGCCTTCTCGATCTTGAACGCGCGCGTCTCGTACGAGAGCAGCGACGAGAAGCTGCTCTTGACGGCGTACGCCAACAACGTGACCGACGCGAGGTATCGCGCGCACACCCTGCCTGGCACCAGCGGCTCGACTGGAAACGCCGTGAGTTGGGGCGACCCGATCTCGGTCGGAGGCTCGCTCACCCTGCGCTGGTACTGAACCCGGCCGCGGAGCTGTCAGGGCACGACGAGGAGGGGGGGGCCGCCGCCCTGACGCTTTCGCAGCAGGAAACGCTACGGCATCGACCTGTTCGTCGAAGCCGAGATCGAAAGCGGCACGTCAGCGCGCGACGAGCCGCGCTTCGTCTCTTGGCTCCTTCGAAAGAGTGTCAGACTGACACGCAGGACCTGCTCGACTGCACCGCTCAGTGCCTCGAGACCGCCTACGGCAGATCTTTCTCCGGAGGAGGCGAGATTTTTCTCGCCGGCTCTCGCCGGAGGGTGATCGGCGACTAGAGGGCGGGAGTCGTCGTCGCCCGTGTGCATCGAAGTTCTTCTGGTACCTTCCCGCCATGACACGCCTCCGGGTCTCGGCCGAAAGTCGCTTCGTCCTTTCTGGTTTTGCGCTCGTCGCGGCTCTCACCCTTATGGGTTGTGGTCAGGCCGACGACAACGAAGGCAGCAACTCGGGGGGAAATACGGCATCCGGGGGCCAGCCTGGTGCCGGCGGCGCGAACAATACGGGCGGTCAACCTGCGGCCGGCGGCACGAGCACCACCGGCGGAGGCGGCGGCACGATCGGGCAGACTGGAGGAGCTTCGTCCGGAGGCGCAGGGGCGTCATCGAGTGGAGGCACTCAGAACGGCGGCGCTGGCGGAGCATCCACGGGTGGCGCCGCGGGCTCCGGCGGAGCGCCGAGTGGCGAGTGCACGCGAGCTCTCCTCGACGGTCTCTTGGATGACTACTTCGCCGCGCTGAGCGCGGGGGATCCTTCGAGCTTACCGCTCGCAGCCGACGTGAAATTCACCGAGAACGCGGAAGAGAGTCAGATTGGCACCACGGATTTTTGGATGAACGCGGGGGACACCAAGTACTCGCAGCGTGCTCTGGACACCGAAGCGTGTAGCGTCGCCGCTCAGGCGGTGATTCCGGAGGGCGGGATGGACCTTCCCGTTGCCCTGCGCATCAAGGTGGAGGGCGGGGAGATGACGGAAATCGAGACGATCGTCGTGCGGCCCGGGGATTACACCGCCTCTTTTGCGGTCGACTCGAATCCGGCAGCGATCATTTCCATCGCCGAGGATATCGGCTGGCATGACGAGGTGCCGGAAGCCGAGCGCGCGACCCGCCAGCAATTGACCGCCTGGATCGACAAGTACTTCCGCGCATTCCCCTCCGGGGTCTGCAACGTCACGAGCGCGTGCCGGCGCCTGGAGAACGGGGGCGGAGACTTCTCCTGCGGTGCCGCGGCCTCGTGCAGCGCGAATACGCCTACGACAGGGGGCGAGTTCATCCCGAGGGTCATCGTCGTCGACGAGGTGCGGGGCATCGCTGCCGGCCTCACCATCTTCGACTTCATGACGACCGGTCACCTCGACATGCACATGATCAAGATGTCCGGCGGCGAGGTGCACGCGGTCCACGCGATCTTGCGCGACACCAACGGCGAGTCGGGTTGGGATTAGCCTTCACGAAGGCTAGTCTGTAGATGGCGCGGGCGGGATCACTCCGTCCCAGTCACGTGCCGCCTCGGCGTACGTCGGGTTACCCGGCTCGAGAGCTGCGGCGCGCCGAAACGCGTTCGCGGCGGGCTCGAGCTGGCCGGTGCGATGATAGGCGACGCCGAGGTTGTACCAGAGGGTCGGCTGTTTCGGGCTCAGCCGCACTGCACGCTCGAAGTGCGTGATGGCTTCGGCGTCCTTGTTCTCTCCGAGCGCCTCGTAGCCGAGCTGTCCGTCCTCGAGACCGGCGTCCTCGGACAGGTTCAGGTACGGCCGAAAGCGCGTGGCGGACACGAAGCTCCCGGCGATGATCGCAACGGCCAGGGCGCTGATGAGGGTAACGCCGGCAGTTGCCCGACGCCGACGAGCGGCGACGGCGTGACCAATCACGAACCCGAGCACCGCTCCGACCCCGTGCGCGGTGTTGCCGATTTGCCAGAGCTTGGCGTAGGTCAGGGCGATACAGACGAAGAACCAGGCGATGAACAGCTGCACGGTGCGCGAGTCGATGGTCCCTTCGAAGCGTGGATCGCGGCGCAAAGCGTAGAGCAGACCGAAGAGTCCGTAGCCGACGCCGGACAAGCCGATCCCACCGTCTCCGACCGCGTACTCCGCGGCGCTCGACGCCACGGCGAGCACGGTGAACAACCCGAGCAGCGCGAGGCGGCCGAGCCGCTCCTCGAGCGCGGTGCCGAACACCCACAGCCAGTAGAGATTGAACAGCAGGTGAAAGGGATCGCCGTGTGGCAGCGCGCTCGTGACGAGCCGCCACGGCTGAGCCGAGAACGCGTGGCGATCCATCAAGAGCGGCGTCGCATCCCACCCCCCCAAGTAACCGAGCGTTGCTATAACGGCGAGCAACGCGGTAGCGCTCGTCACTGGATAGGCACTCGCGCTGCTGAGTCGAGGAGTGGGACGCATCGTCGCCCTCAGCTTACACTCGGGTCGCGAAGAGTGGTCAACGTCGGGAAGCGGAGCGCGTCTTCGGCGTTCCGGCACGGGCTCGCGCTCTCAATCGGCTGAGCGAGACCGGGGTGATGCCCAGGTACGATGCGATGTCGTAGTTTCGGAGTCGAGGCAAGATCGCTCGGTGACTCTCGCAGAAGCGAGCGAAGCGCTCGCTCGCGCTCAACGTCAATAGGTCATGGGCCCTTGCCTCTCGCTCGAGCAGCGCGTTCTCGGCGAAGCGCCGGCCGACGACTTGCCAGCAGACGTGGCGCTCGTAGAGCGCTTCGAGCTCGGACCAGCTCAGCACGAAGAGTCGAGTCGGTTCGAGCGCTTCCACGCTGAGGTACGAAGGTTTGCGCGTGAGCAAGGAGGCGTAGGCTCCGACCACGCTCCCTGCCGTCGCGAAGTCGCGCACCACCGCCTGGCCACGCGCCGTGACGTGGACTTTGCGGACGAGCCCGCTCAGAACGAACCCGATATCCTCGGCCACGTCCCCGGCTCGCGTGAGCGTCTCGCCCGCCGCGAGCACGCGCGGCTCGAGGCGCCGTTCCAGGTGTCGCCACTCCCTGGCTGGAATTGGCGCGAGCTCGCGGAGGAGCGGAAGGACGTGAGCCTCGGCGCGGGGGAAGTTCTTATCCTCGGTGAACGACATCGACTCGGATTTGGCGGAGATTGTGCGCCGTGTCGACCTTTGCGATCGTGGCCAAAGCCGGAGGTTCCGACGAAGGACCCGAAAACACTCTCGAAGCCATCGCGGCCGCGCTCGGCGCGAAGCCGCCCGTCTGGGGCAGGCTCGCGATAGAGGTCGACGTTCGCGCGAGCTCGGATGGCGCGCTCGTCTGCCTCCACGACGCCTTTCTCGAGCGCACCACCGACGGGAGCGGGCCTGTAGCCGCGCGTTCCCGCGACGCTATTCGCCGTCTCTCGGCAGGACCGAACGGCGAGCGCGTTCCATTGCTCGAAGAGGTCTTCGAACAGGTGCAGGAGCACGAGATCGTCGTGGACGTCCACGAGCGAAACGCGAACGCCGCCGGCGTGCTCGTCCGGCTGATCCGGCGCTTCGACGCTGGGACTCGGGAGCGAATCCTACTCGCGAGCGAACATACGAGTGTGGTGCGCGCGCTCCGCACTCTGGACCCCGGTTTGCGTAGCGCGGCGACCAAGGTCGAAGTCTGGCAGAAGCTCCTTTTGGGGCACCTACGCCTCGACGGCTGGTCTCCGAGCGGTCATCCCTGGATCGTGCCCGAGACTCACCGCGGGCTGCGAGTGATAAGTGCCTCTTTCAGCCGCAGCGCTGCCGAGAGGGGAGACGACGTCTGGGCCTTCGTCTTGAACCGCCCGGAGGACGTGTTGCGGCTCCGAGAGCAGGGCGTGACCGGTTGCTTCACGACGTGCCCGCGTCGCCTCGTCGCGGCGCTCGCGACGCCGGCTTACCCGCTCAGTTGCAGTTCGCAGGCGCGCCGTTGACGTCGGTCCAGGTGCTGTTCGTCGCGCACGGGTTCTCGGCGATGGTCGTCCCGCTCACGGCAATGTTCTGGATCAGGATGTCGCTCGACGTGCCCGCGATGCGCAGCTGTCCCGAGTCCGCGATGCGGCTTTGCTTCGCCGAGGCCCCCACGGTCACGTTGTGGGCGTTCTCCAGCAAGATGCTGTTGTTCCCCGTGCCCTCGATGTCGACGTGATCGATACGAGCCGCGCCGCTACCGGAGACGGAGAAGACGCCGCGCCCGCCCCCGCGCGCGACGACGCTCTTGACCACGATGTTCACGGTGTCGTGGCTGCCGCCGATGACGCCGTTGTTGTTGGCCATACGGAACGCCGCGTAGCCCGTGCCAGTGGCGCAGTCGGTGCAGCTCACGAGGTCGATGTTGGCGTTGATGCTGCGGTTGAGCAGCACGCCGCACTCGCCCACGTTGTCGCCTTCCACGGAGCCGATCGTGATCTTGCTGATCCCGTAGGTCTCGACGATGTGGCTGCTCATCCCGGAGCCGTACACGTAGTCGATCGTGAGGTTCTCGTTGAAGTTCGTGTCCGTTCCGGCTTTGCCGCTCGTGTCCACGCGAATGCCGATCCCGGCCGAGCTCGTGAGCCGGAGATCGATTTGACCGAGGTGCATGTTGTTGGTACCGCGGAAGAAGATGCCGTACTGCGGCGACCCGGTCATCTTGAGATTGGGAATCTCGATGTCCGTCGCATTGCGCGCGTACAGCGGGGACCTGTCGGATCCGGAGGGCGTGCCGCTCACGTTGAGCGTGCCGCAGAAGTTGACCACCGTGAAGCTCGGGATGCCCACCTGCGAGCTCGCGGAGATGTCGCCCGAGCCCTGCACCAGGATGCTCTCCTTGGTAGAGCGAC
>JAEZYO010000644.1 GCA_023419055.1 Pseudomonadota bacterium
GAGTACGTCCCCTCCACCGCCCAGATCGCGATTCGGTTCCTTCCCGCCGGGCGTCCCGTCCGACACGACGAAATACCCGTGTGACGCGATCTCCGCCATGGCAGCCTCCGTCGCGAGGCCGTTCCGCTCGCAGCCGCCGTTGCCCCACACGAAGATCGGGTAGTTTTTTCCAGGTCCGAGATCGGCGGGACGAAAGATGGTTCCCTCGTTGATCTTCGGATCGGAGTTCGTCTCGACGACGACATCGTGAGGGCCGCTCCCGGACACGTTCCGATTCGCGGACTGGGACGCGGTACACGTCCCCGTAAACTCGCCGCCCGAGCCGCCCGAGCCGCCAGTGCCGCCAGTGCCGCCTGTCGGCGCCTCGCCACCGCTGCCGCCCGAAGCGCCCCCGCTCGAGCCGCCTGCGCTCGTCGTGCCGCCGCTCGCAGTGCCGCCGCTCGCGGTGCCTCCGTTCGAGGAGCCACCCGAGCCAACCGGAGCAGAGCCTCCCGTCGTCGTCGATGACGTTCCGCCCGAGCCGCTCGTGCCACCGGTTCCTGGGCCTCCGCCGTTGCTCGGGTCGCTGCCGCTGTCGGTGCCACACCCGCTTCCGAACGCGCAGAGAGCAATGCCGGCGAGTGCTGCCCGTAGGGAACGGTGGTTCGTCATCCCTCCCGTGTATCTTTTTCTGAGCGAGATCATCAGCGGATGCCGTTCTCCCCCAGCGGGTGAACAAGTACGGCTGGGGTGAAGTCATGCAACGGCCGCATCCATCGTCGCGTGGGCCACTCAGCGTGCGTTTGCATGCCGTCAGAAGTTTCTAGGTCAGTGGGGATCGAGCGCGCGACTGCCCGCGGCGAACCTCCTCAAATAAGACTGTAGGGATGCCTGCTGAGTCGGCTCGTTCGAAAGGCTTCCTTCTTAACCATCTGCGTCGTCGTTCTTCCACGCTCATCGGGTCATCCGGCGCCGTAGCGCTCGCGCTGTTCTTGAACGCGACCAGGGCCCACGCAGACAACCCCATCGTTCAGCACGTCTACACGGCGGATCCGGCGCCGATGGTGCACGGGGACACCGTTTACCTCTGCACGAGCCACGACGAGGACCAGACCGTCGACAACTTCTTCACGATGAACGACTGGTTCGTCTTCTCGTCGAAGGACATGGTCAACTGGACCGACCACGGCTCGCCGCTCAGCTGGGAAACGTTCTCCTGGGCGTCAGCCAACCACTCTTGGGCGCCTCACTGCGTCGAGCGCGACGGCAAGTTTTATATGTACGTGCCCGTGTCCGACAAAATCGGCGTGGCCGTCGCCGACAGCCCGCTCGGTCCGTTCAAGGACGCCATCGGCAAGCCGCTCCTCAGCAATTACCAGTACATCGATCCGACCGTGTACATCGACGAAGGCGGGCAAGCGTACCTGTACTTCGGGAACCCGAAGCTCTGGTACGTGAAGCTGAACGCCGACATGGTCTCGTACACCGGGGGCGTCCAAGAGGTGCCGATGACGACCCAGTCGTTCGGCTCCCGCCGCGGCGGCGCCACCGCCGATCGGCCCACGTCTTACGAAGAAGGGCCGTGGTTCTACCGGCGCAACGACCTCTACTACAAGGTCTACCCGACCGGAGCGCTCCCCGAGCACATCGCTTACTCCACGAGCTCGAGCCCCACCGGACCCTGGACCTACCGCAGCGAGATCATGGACAACGTCTCCGGGCACGCGTTCACGAATCACGCGGGGGTGATCGACTTCGCGGGGCGCTCCTACTTCTTCTATCACACGCAGGAGTTGCCCGGTGGCGGTGGCTACAAGCGTTCGGTGGCCGTGGAAGAGTTCACTTACGGCCAGGACGGCTCCATCCCCACGATCCAGAAGACGTCCGCTGGCGTGACGGAGTCGGTCGCGCCGCTCATCCCCTACAACCGCGTCGAGGGCGAGACGATGGCCTGGGGCGAAGGCATCGAGGTCGAGGACTCGAGCGAAGGGGGGCGCGCGCTCGCCAGCATCGAGAACGGCGATTTCATCAAGGTGAGGTCCGTCGACTTTCTCACCGGGGCGCTCTCGTTCGAGGCGAGCGTCGCGTCCGCGGGCGCAGGTGGCACGATCGAGCTACGCGTGGACGCCGAGGATGGCGAGAGCATCGGCTCCTGCGCCGTGAGCCCGACGGGCGGCTGGCAGACCTGGACGACGGTCACGTGCGACGTGAGCGAGATCTCCGGCGTACACGACCTCTTCTTGGTCTTCTCGGGTGGAGGCGGTTCCCTGTTCAACCTGGACTGGTACCAATTCGAGCCCAAAGATCCCCTGCCGGGCGCGGGAGGCGCGGGCGCGGGGGGCGCTGCATCCGCGGGCGGCAGTGGTGGTTCGGCGGGAGGCATCGCGGGCTCGGGTGCGGGCGGTGGAGTGTCCATGGGCGGCGGCGCGGCGGGGAACGGCGTCGGTGGCGCGGGCGGACAGGCTCCGATCGGCGGAGCCTCGAGCTCGTCGGGTGGCGCTGGAGGAGCGGGAGCAGCCGCTCCAGCGCGTACGGATGACGCCGGGTGTGCGTGTACGACAGGATCGAGGCGCGCCGGAGGTGACGCCACGTGGCCGCTCATCGGTGTTCTCGGTATCGGTGCGTGGTTCGCCCGTCGTCGTGGTCGCTCTTCGCTTCGAACGGCGCTCGAGTGAACACCGCGCACGCGCTCGCTTGATTCTCGAGCTCGGTGGCGCTGATCGGCGCACTTGGGACTTTTTGCGCCGCTTCCGCCGACCATCGGGCGGCTCGAATCGGACGGGTGCCAGCCGAGAGGGCCCGCGCTCTGCAGGTCACGGGTATAGTTCGCCGACACTTCCGACGCGTACCCATGACGACCAGCAAGTTTCCACGTGGCCCGCGCTTGCCCAAATTCTCGTTCGGTTGGGTGAGGGCGGTGCTCTTGGTCTGCGCCTTCGCCTTCGTGGCCTGGACGGCGTTCTACACGGTCCCCGCCGAGTCCGAGGGCGTCGTGCTTCGCTTGGGCCGCTTCAGTCACGTGGTCCCCTCGGGGCTCCACTTCAAGCTCCCGCTCGGCATCGACCTCGCGCGCATCGTCCCGGTGAAGCGGCAGCTCAAGCAGGAGTTCGGCTTCGGCACCGCGGGCGCGAGCAACGTTTCGCAATCGGAGCTGGCGGGCGAGTGGCTCGAAGAAAAGTCGATGGTCACGGGCGACCTCAACGCGGTGCTCGTGGAGTGGGTGATCCAGTACCGCATCGAGCGGCCCGAGCATTACCTGTTCAATGTTCGAGATCCCGACGCCACGCTGCGCGCCGCCTCCGAGAGCGTCATGCGCGAGGTGGTCGGCGACCGCACGGTGGACGAGGTCATCACCATCGGCCGCCAGGAGGTCGAAGACGAGGCGCTGCAGAAGCTGCGCAAGGTGGTCACGGGCTATGCCATGGGGATCAAGGTCGATCAGGTTCAGCTCAAGAACGTGAACCCTCCGGAGAAGGTGCAAGCGTCGTTCAACGAGGTGAATCAGGCGCAGCAAGAAAAGGAGCGAGCGATCAACATCGCGAACGGCGAGTACAATAAGGAGATCCCCCGGGCCCGCGGGCGCGCCGCGCAGTCGATTCGCGCCGCCGAGGGCTACGCCAAGCAGCGCGTGAATCAAGCGGAGGGCGAGGTCGCGGCGTTCAACGCGTTGCTCGCCGAGTACCTCAAGGCGCCGGAGGTCACGCGCCGGCGGTTGTATCTCGAGGCCATGGCCGAGGTCCTGCCCAAGCTGAAGAACAAGGTGATCGTGGACCAGGACGTGAAGGGCCTGCTCCCTGTCTTCGGTCTTTCGGGGGCGGGCGCGGCTCAGGCGGGTGCGAAATGAAGGGCATGAAGCTCGCGGGAGCGTTCTGGTTCCTCGCCGTTCTCTTGCTGCTCGGCCTCTCGAGCTCGTTCTACGTCCTCGAGGAGACGGAGCAGGCCATCATCACCCAGTTCGGCAAGCCGGTGGGGGAGCCGGTGACCCAGGCCGGACCGCACTTCAAGGTTCCGCTCACTCAACAGGTGAACCGCATCCACAAGCAAGTCCTGGAGTGGGACGGTCAGCGGAGCGAGATGCCCACGCGCGACAAGCTCTACATCTCCGTCGACACGTTCGCGCGCTGGCGTATCGTCAAGCCGCTCGAGTACTTCCGGAGATTGCGAGACGAGCGCAGCGCGCAGTCGCGCCTCGACGACATCCTCGGCAGCGAGACACGCAACGCCGTCGCCAAGCACGACCTGATCGAGGTCATACGCACGACCAAGGGCCGAAAACCTGCGCGAGACGAGACCTTGACCCAGGGGGACGAGGGCCCTGGCAACATCGGGGTGCTGCCGGACATCGCCAAGGGGCGGAGCGCTATCGAGAGCGAAATCCGCGACGCCGCCAAGGTCAAGCTCGCCGAGCTCGGCATCGAGCTCCTCGACATCCGCTTCAAGCGCATCAACTACAACCCGAGCGTCGTCGAGAAGATCTACGAGCGGATGATCTCGGAGCGACAGCAGATCGCTTCACGCTTTCGCTCGGAGGGCGAGGGCGAGGCTGCCAAAATCATGGGCGACCGGGAGCGCGACCTCAGCGTGATCGAGTCCGAAGCCTACAAGCGAGTCCAGGAGATCCGCGGTGAGGCCGACGCGAAGGCCACCAGCATCTACGCGGCGGCTTACTCGACCACCGCCGAGGCGCGCGCCTTCTACGCGTTCTCGAAGACGATGGACACCTACAAGAAGGCGGTGACGGAGAGCGATACCTACGTGGTCTCCACGGAGAGCGAGCTCTTCAGGTTCCTGCGCGACTCGGCGGCGGCGAAGTAGGGCCAGGCGGCCATCTCGCGAGTCTTTCGCGTAGCGAGGTGGTCACGCTCCCCGGGCGATGGCGTCGGCGAGGCGGGGGAACTCGGGCTCGAAGCCGAGGTCTTCCCGGATGCGCCGACCGTCGAGGAGCGTGTCGAACGCGGACCCTGCCTCGGCGTTCGAGCCGTCCGGTGGAGGTTCCCCGACCGACGCGAACAGGGTGGTAAGGTCCGGAGCTTCGTCGTCGACGACGTTGTAGATGCGGTGCGAAGGCGCCGGGGCGTCGAGCAAGCGAGTGACGGCTTGGGCTACGTCGGCGTGGTGGGCGATCGACTGACGCTGTGCGGGTGAGAATCCGCGCATCATCGGGATCGCCTCCTCGATGTGCGCATCGCCGTCACCGTACACGAACGGCAACCGGAGCACGCGCACGTCGAGATCCCCGAGCGCGAGGAGAAAGCGCTCGGCCGCGAGCTTGCTCATGGGGTAGGCGGCGGTCGGCGAGCAAGGGTCATCCTCGCGGGCCAGGCGGCCACCGTTCGATCCATAGA
>JAEZYO010000658.1 GCA_023419055.1 Pseudomonadota bacterium
GCGTAGACGTTGACCTCCGATCCGCGCCGCGTGACTGCCGGAGCAAAAGCGAAGCCTTCCCCGAGCGACTGCCAGCCCTGCCAGTACCGGTCGTAGCTTCGGTGGTAGACGTGGCCATCCCTGCCCAACACGACGAGCTCGATGAACTCGCCGGAGCCGGAAATAGCCCTCACGTCGCCCAGCGCTCCCGAAGGCGGAGCACCGAGCTCGGGCAGCCACTGAGTCCAGCCGCTCCCTCGGCAGCCAGGAACGCCAAGGGCCTGGCAGAACATGTGAAAGACGGCACCGGATGGGCCGACGGCGAAGACGTCGAGTCGCCCCTTGCCCCAAGTGGTCGCGGCAGGCGCACCCACGAGAACTCCGCCCAGGCTCTCCCAACCGAGCCAATAGCTCCGGTCCCAAGTCTGATGCCATATCGCCTGGTCGCGACCGAGGACGAAGACGTCGATTCGATCATTGCCCCAAGCGACCATGGACGGGGCGGACGCGCTACCAGGCGGTGGGTCGCCGAACGTCGGCTGGAAATTGCCGAACGACTCGGACTGGTCACAAGGCGACTGAGCGCAGGTGCTGCTCCAGAGCTCGCCACGGTTGCCGAGGATACCGACGTACGCCGAACCGCCCGAAACTTTGAGTATCGTGGGATCGCTGGCGAAAGCCCCCCGAACCTCGAGCCTCGAGGGCTGCCGCGCTTCCGTACAGGCGAGCAACGCGGGGAGAGCAGCGAGCACGAGGCGAGCGCGCATGGGCTAGAGCGGGGGCGGAGCGTAGTCTCCCGCCCGCCATCAAGCAATCTCGATGGCCGTTGTGACGACGAGAGCGCGGCCAGGGAGCCGACAGGGACCGGTTGCCCGAGAAGCTCCGAAAGGTTAGTACCGCCTGCCGTTCTATGACCGCCCAAGAGCCTCCCGCGACGCCTGAAGCGGCGTCGCACCTGCCCCAGGTGGCGGAAGCCCCGATCCCGGCCGGTGGGACCCCCGGCGGAGGCTTCGAGTCGAAGGTCGAGCTCGCGAGCATCGGTGAGCCCTCGAGCCGCAGCCAGGCCCCCGCTGGTTCCTCGCCCGAGCGACCGCCCCTACAGGCGCGGCTCTTGTTGACGGCCCTCACCTACTTCGCGATCGCGGCGTCGCTCGCCGGCGCGGTGTGGTTCACGTTTTACGCGAACCGCGCGGCCCACATCGCCACGAACGGCATGGTCAAGCCGGACCGCAGCGCGCTCCTTTTGACGATGGCTTTGACGGGCTGCGCGGGCGTGCTGGCAGCCGCGGTTCCGCTGTTGTTCCGCCGTACTCGAGAGCGCTTTGCCAGCATCGAGCGCGTGGGCCGGCTCTGCGCGCCGCTCATGCTCGCGCTGTTCTTGCCGCTGTTCTTCGACTGGCGAGTTTTCTCCTCCAACGAGTTCGTCTTCGTCATCGCGGCCACCCTCTTCGGCTTCTTGCTCGAGGCCACGCTTCGAGTGACGTTCAGCGAGGTGCGCTTCGCCGCTTGGGATCAGCGGTTGGCCTCGCTCCGTCTTCGCTTTCCGAAAGCGTCGAAGCGCGTCCCCACGTTCGTCGCTTGGGGTCTCGCCCTCTCCTTTTGCGTGTACTTCAGCTTCTTCTCGGTGCGGCAGCACCTGAATTTGATGACGTACAGCTGGGACATGGCGATTTTCGACAACATCATGTGGAACCTACTCCGCGGGGAGTGGTTCAAGGCGTCGCCTGTCCTGGGTGTCAGCGGATCGCACATCCAGTATCACGCCACGTTCATCGCCTACGCGTTCGCCCCATTTTACGCCCTTTATCAGAAGGCCGAGTCGCTGCTCGTGCTGCAGGCGTCGCTCGCAGGGCTGGGCGCCGTTCCGGTTTACCTGGTGGCTCGGAAACGGCTCGGTAGCTCGATCGGCGCGCTGATCCTGAGCTACGCCTACCTCGTTCACGCGCCGCTCCATGGGCCGATTTTCTACGATTTCCACTTCATCACCACCGCCCCGTTCTGGGTGGGCTGGGTGCTCTATTTCTACGAGAACGAGCGCAAGTGGTGGCTGATCGTCACGTGGGCGCTCGCGTTCCTCGTGCGCGAAGAAGTGAGCGCGAGCTTGGCGTCGGTCGCGCTCTTTTATCTCCTGTCCGGCAAGCGGCCCACTTGGGCGATCGTGGGCGGGCTCTGCTCGGTCGCTTACTTCTTCCTCGTCAAATTCATGATCATGCCCCTGCACCGCACGGGGGGCCCTGACAAGCAGACCTTCGCCTGGATCTTCCAAGGCCTGATCCCTCCCGGGGAGGAGGGCCTGAACGGCGTGATCCGCACGCTCGTTTCGAACCCGATCTTCACGCTCGCCTCGCTCCTCGATTCGGACAAGCTCGTCTACGTCCTGAAGACGTTCGGGCCGCTCCTCTTGTTACCGCTGCGGAACCGGCTCACGTGGCTCTTCTTCGTGCCGGCCACGATCTTCACGTTGCTCTCGACCGGGTACAAGCCGCTGATCGAGACGTACTTCCAGTACACGTCGAACTACACTCCATATCTCTTCTTCGCCGCGGCGGTCGCGATCGCAGCCAAGAAAGACGAGCCCAACGGCCGCGCTCGGGCTGCTGCTGCGCTCGGCGCAGTGCTCTGCACCGCCACGATCTTCAGCTTCAACGAAGGGGCGATCTTTCAGCGCAACAACTTCCGCGCGGGCTTCCAGACGGTGCGCTTCGAGCGCACCGCCGCGGACGTGAAGCGCTACAACGACCTCTACCAGCTCATCGCGATGATCCCGCCGTCAGCGTCGGTGATGGCGACGGAGATGGAAGCGCCTCACGTCTCGCACCGGCCGGACTGCTTCACGATGCGCTTCAACAACGGCAAGGCCGACTATCTGCTCGCGAACCTCGACGAGGCGAGCTTCGGAGAGAGCCGCAACGCCTTGGTTTCGGCGCTGAACACGGGCAAGTACGGCTTCGTCGCGTCACGCGGGCGCTTCGCGCTGTGGAGCAAGAAGGTCGGCCACGAGAAAGACGCCGAAGGCGCGCGTCTGCTCGGCATTCCCGTGCCGCGCCCCCGCTGACCGGGAGCGGTCCGAGACCGGCTCAAGTGCCGCCTCCCCCTCGCCGCTCTTTGTGGGCAATCCAAAAAAGCGAACCGAGCTCTTTCAGGATGCTCGGGAAGTGCTTGGGCGTGATCTTGGAGCCGGGCGCGTCCACCCACTGGCCCAACGGGAACTCGACGCATTCTCGTGTCACGTCGAAGCGCCCGCTCTCGGCGAAGCCCTGCAGGCGAGCGAAGATCTCGATGTCGAAGCACCAGTTGAGCTCGAAGGGGCGGCTGAAGACGTCGCGAAAGACCGGACTCGCCTTGAACAGCTTGGCACCGCACTGGGTGTCGTAGATGGGCACGCTCAGGGCCAAGCCGGCCAGAGTCGCGATCCCGCGCCCGATGTAGTGTCTGACCGGGCTACGCTCCACGCGACGCCCGAGGAGGCGTATGCGCGAGCCGATCACCAGCGCGATGGCAGGGTTGTCGAACTCGGCGGCGAACTTCTCCACGTAGGCGAGCGGCGTCGCCAAATCGGCGTCCCAATAGCCAATCAGCTCGGGGCCGAGCTCGAACGCGTGCAGCACGCCCCGTCGCACGGCTTCCGCCTTGCCCGAGTTCTTTTCGAGGGGGAGCACGTGCAGCTGACCAGGTGCGCGTTGCGCCGTCTCCTTCAGCATCTCGAGCGTGTTGTCGCGGCTCCCGTCGTCCACGAAGAGGAACCCGAGCTCGGGTTCTGCACGCACGGCATCGACGAAGCTCTCCGGAGAGAACCGTCGCTCTTCGTTGTAGCAGGGCACCACGACCAAGGTGCGTCGAGTGATGGTCATTCGGATGAGCGGCAGAGCGCCCAAGCGCTCAAGCCCGGCAGGTTGAGGCCGCGGCGCGACAGAGCCAGGAGCAAGGAATTGTCGGCGTCGAACATTCCCGAAAGCACCTTCGTCAACCTTGCTCCCCCTCTCCAGTCGCCGACGCCCTCGGTGACCGTGCGCGCGCCACGAACGAGCTCCACCGCCTTGCCAGACGCGCGCACCGGGAGCAGAGACCCGAACAGGTAGCCGCTGCCTCGCACCGAAAGGCCGGCTTTGGTGAGGCTCCCCTCGAGTTCCGACCGCGAGTAGCGGCGAAAGTGCTTCAGCATCCGATCGTGATCGGTGAAGAGCTTCTGGAACGCGGGGACGGTCACCACCAGGTGCCCCCCGGGCGCCAGTCGCCTACGGGCGACAGCAAGCAAGGTCTGGTCGTCTTCGACGTGCTCGATCACGTCGCAAAGCAAGATCAGGCCGAAGCGCTGCTCACCGAGATCGCTCTCCCGCGGAGTGAGGGTCATCCGACGCTCGTCCTCCGCGAAGGCGCGACATTGTTCATCGCTCAGGTTCACGTCGACCCCGGTGAGCGAGCGCGCCTGCAGCCACTCGAGGAGGAAACGGCCCGTGTAGGCGTCTCCACACCCGTAGTCCAGGATCGAATCGACGTGGCGAATGCCCGCGTTGTCCAGGATCTGCACGATGGCGCGCGCACGAGACTGCTCCCACGGGTGGCGCTCGGAAAGAGAGCCGCGGTGCTCGACCAAATCCATGAGCCGCCAGCTTACCTACGAAGGTGTTCCTTCGCAAGGCAGGGTCCTCCACGAGACGGCTCACCAAACGGTGGAGAAGCGTAGCTCCTTCAGACCGCTCACGCTCACACGAAAGGACTCGCCCGCTCCGACGGACGAAGGCGTGGTCACGTACAACCCGATGCCGACGCCCAGCGAAGCGACGCCGAGCGCACCGACGGCAAACGCGATGTCGTCGAGCCGTTGAATGCTCGTGGCGCGCCCCTGAAGCTCTGCGGCCTCTTGCTTCAACTCGGACTGCGACGCCTCTCGCGTGGAGAAGGCCTGGCTGTCCGCTCGCCACTCCTCGTAGCGTTCGCCGTTCACCGCGTAGAGCACGACTCCCCCGGTCAAGAGCGCAAGACCCGTGCTCGCGCTCACGATCGCCCACGTGCGGCGGGAGTCGATCGATTCTTGCAAAAGCCGGTGCTCCCGCGTGGCGACCAGCTCCGGGACGAGCCGAATCGTGCCCCCCTTCGGAACCTCGACGTCGCGCTCCCAGGTCACGTAGTGCTCGTGAGCGACGGCCACGCGGTGGCGGCCGTGAGGCACGGCGCCTCCACGGAACGGAGCCCCGTCGACGCTCACGCGCGCTCCCGGGGGCGCTGCGATCTGCAACGTACCCGAGAGCGACGACGGCAGTGGCGCGAGCGGCTGGAGGCGGCACGTCAGCTGCTCACCTCCGCCGATCTGGACGGTGCGATCGTCGACTTGATAACCCTCCCGACTGAAGCGCACCCGGTGAGTGCCCGGCGCGACGAGCAGCGGGGCATGCAGCCTTCGCGAGCTCGCCGTGTCTCCGTTCACCGAGAGCTCGGCGTCGGGGATTGCGCAGCGCGCGAAGAACGCCACCGTCTTCTCGGGGGGAGCTTGCGGGCCGATCGCCTCCAGGGCGACCTCGAGCTCCTTCGTCTCACCCGGAGCCGCTTCGACGGGGTACACGCGCGAGCGATAGCCGTCGCGGTGCACCGACAGCAGGTGGCGCCCCGGATCGATCACTATCGGCGCCGCGAACTCGGCGGGCGCGAGCGTTCGAGCGTCGAGCGTGACGATCGCGTCCGCAGGCGTGACCCGAAGCGTCGCGGAAGCTAGCCCCACGCTTCGTTCGTCGACGATGCCCTGTACTTCGGCTCGCCGATTCGCCGACAAACGATCGCCCCCCTCCGACAGGTAGTCGCGGAGCACGCGCACGGCGTCTGCGTTCTTGCCCAGCGCGGCGTAAACGAGGCCCAAATTGTAGAGCACGGAGTAGTGGGGAACGGAGGCGTACGCTCGCTCGAACTCCGAAGCGGCCACGCTCATCCTCCCCGCGCGCGCGGCCTCCAAGCCCCGGCTGAAATGTCGATCGGCGGCCTCCGTCGGATCGGAGGCGAGCGCAGGTGAGACCACGAGCAGGCGAGCGACCAACGCGGTTACGAACAGGCGAGCTACCGCCGCTCGAGATCGGGCGTGCACACGACGACTCATGGTGTCTTGTGGTAGGGGCTGGGATCGAGTTCCGGGAGCATCGGAGGAGCCTCTGCGACCTTCTTCTTCGACTCCGCGGCGGGCTTGCGTCGCGCGGTGCCGGTGAGCGCCGGCGCGATCCGTTGGACCGGCGCAGCCGCGGCTGCCACGGGAGGCTCGCTTTGCCGACCGGCGACCAGCGTGGCGCTCGTCGCGGTCGTGGTCGTTGGTCCGGCAGGCTTCGGGCGCGAGCTCGTGACCGTCGCTGGCGCTGCGGAAACGGCGGCGGAGGGCGGAGCTGAGCGAGCCACCTCCTCCGGGCGAGACGAGCTCGAAACCCAACCGGCCGCGAAGCTCGCGACGGCGGTCACCCCAACGATCGAGCGACGCGAAAGCGGCCCAGGCCGAGCTCGCCCCTGCGGGACCCCGACTGGCCTCGTTTCGACGCTCTCGCTCACGGAGCCCGTGCTCGGGACGCTTCGAAACCTGGTGAGCGCGAGGCTCAGCTGCTCCACCGTTTGATAGCGCTCGGAGGGGTCGCGCGCGAGCGTTCGCTGAACGACGCGGGACAGCGCCTCCGGGAAGTCCGGGATCTCGGAGTCGAGGGGCGAGACATCCGTGTTCATGATCTTGAACATCAGCTCTGCCTCGGTGTCCGCCTCGTGCGGCGGGTGGCCGCACAGGCACTCGTAAAGGATCGCCCCGAGCGCGTAGACGTCGGTCCAGGTGCCGGCGCGCGTCGAGTCCGCGATCTGCTCGGGCGCCATGTACCTCAGCGTGCCGAGCAGCGACTCGCGCCGCGTGCTGTTGTTCCCAGGTCTCGTGGCGATCCCGAAGTCGAGCACCGTGCAGCTTTCTTCACCCGAATCTCGGCGCGTGACGTAAAGGTTCTCGGGTTTCAGGTCCCGATGGATCAAACCCGTTTGATGTACAGCGCCGAGCCCGAGGCAGGCGTCCAAGATCAACGCCACCGCTCGCGGCGGCACGAGCGACCCCGCCTCCTTCAGGAGCTCGCGCAAGTTCTGCCCCGAGAGCCGTTCCATCACGAGGTAGGGCGCTCCGTCGGCGAGCTCGCCGCAGTCGTTGATCGCGACCACGTGCTCGCTGCGCACCCCCGCGAGCGATCGCATCTCGCGCAAAAAGCGCTTTGCCGCTCTCTGATCGCCTAGCGTCTCCGCGCGCAGGCACTTGAGCGCGAACGCGCGCTCCAGCCT